>JAGWZS010000007.1 GCA_018971905.1 Rhodospirillales bacterium
GAAGCCGGGGCTGGGCGCGCCGATCTACGGCAAGCTGGATGCGGATATCGCCGCGGCGCTGATGAGCATTAACGCGGTGAAGGCGGTGGAGATTGGCGATGGCTTCGATGCCGCCGCCCTGCGCGGCGAGGCGAACGCCGATGAGATGCGGATAAAGGACGGGAAGATCGAATTCCTCTCCAACCACGCGGGTGGGATTTTGGGCGGCATCGCCACCGGCCAGCCCATTGTGGCGCGCTTTGCCGTAAAACCAACGAGTTCTATCTTAATTCCGAAGAAATCTGTGAGCGCCGAGGGCGAGGAGGTGGAGGTGCTGACCAAGGGCAGGCACGACCCGTGCGTGGGCATCCGTGCCGTGCCGGTGGGCGAGGCCATGCTGGCCTGCGTGCTGGCGGACCATCTGCTGCGCCACCGCGGCCAGACGGGCCGCTGAAGGCTCAAGCGTTTTTTAACGGATGGCCTTTAAAAACAGGGGTATGAACCCTTCCCAGCTTTCAATTTTGCCACCCTCCGCCTCACCCCTTGGCGGCGACTCCTGGCTTGCCGTTGGGGCCATGCTCGCTGATTTGGCCTTTGAAACCGACCGGCTTGGCCGTTTTACCGCCTTTGGGCCCGGCCGGGTGCTGGGGCGCCACCCCCGCGAAATGATAGGGTTGGAGCTGGCCAGCCTGCTAAGCGGCCCTTCAGCGGAAGAGGCCGCGCTGAGCAGCAATGAATTCAGGTCAATCATCACGACCATCTGCGTGGAATGCATGGCCTGGCACGGGCGCGTGCGGCTGAACGGCCCGGAAGATACGCCCCGGCTTTACCGGCTTTCCCTGGCGCCGCGGCTCGTCGGCGGCACCGTAACCGGTGCGTATGGGCTGTTGTTTGACATGGACGCGCCAGAGCTTGCCTTGCCAACCGCGGAAACGGAAATGCCGTTTCACATTGCCGCCATGCTGGACGCTGAAACCGGCTTCTGGGCCAGCAAGACATTCAGAGATGAGATTGCCCGCAGGCTGGACCGGCTGGATGTGGAAGAACAACCCGGTACCCTGCTGTATCTGGGTTTTTCCCGCACTGAGGAAAAACTGCGCCCCGCCGTGGCAATGCGTCTGGCGGAGGAGCTGCGGGATATCGTTCGCCCCACCGACCTGTTGGGGCGGATAGACGAAACCACCATCGGGCTATGGTGCGATGGCATGGACCACCTGACCGGCGGGGAGCGCGCCGCGAAATTCTGCACCACGCTGCCAGCCTTGCTGCCTGAGCAGACGCTGATTACAGTCGGCGTTTCGCCACGATGGCCGGGGAGCGGTGAGGATGCCAGCATTGTGATGGAGCACGCGGCGGTAACGCTGCGGCTGGCGGATTTTGCGAGTGCCGGTGAGGCTGGGCCCATGAGCGCATGGAGAGTTTGGCAAACCGATTAAGACGGCACCCCACGCATAAGCCTGATGCAGCAGGATGGGTTGCCTGGGCAACCCAGGAGCGCGATGCTGGGGAATACACCGGAGCCGCAATTTTGAAAATTCTGTTTGCCGTTATGCTCGTAAACTTGGCCGCCCTCCCCGCTCTGGCGCGCCAGACCCCCACCCCACCGCCATCAGGCGTGGTGATACATTTGTTCGGGCCAAATTCGGTGACATCACAAATTCTGCCCGGAGCTGCCGCCAGCTTGCCTGGCGGCACCACGCAGACTGGCACAGCCGCCAACGCGCAAGCCGCGCCGGAACCCACATTTGGCGATGTTTTCCACCAGATGTTCGTGACGGGTGACCCAGCCCAGGACAGCAAGCCCCGCTTCGCGCCAGGGCGCAACGGAGCTTTTTAAAGACCGGGAAGTGGCTTGGCCGGATTGCTCCGGCCTGGCCCATGGTTATGCGTCTTTGGCCCTCAGAGCCGTAGCCCGGGCTTCCAGGCGCTTGGCCATTGTGTCCATCTGCCAGGCTTGGATGTCGTAAAACGTTACGTAGCCACGATCATCCGTGTCGATCTGGCTGAAATGATCCACAACCAGCTTGAAGTTCGCCGCCTTGGCCTGCGCGAGGGTGAGATGCCCGTTATGGCTGGTGTTGGCGGCGTAAAATTCCATCATTACATGTTCAGGGCCCATCATGTGGCGCCATTTGCCCCCATGGCCGGGAAGGCACATGCCCATCGGGCCGGGGCCACCCATACCCGCAGGCGGAGGATTGACGTTATTGCCTGCCATTTGGGCGAAAGCCAGCCCCGGCGCCAAGGCAACGAGTGACGCAAATAAAATGCGGCGCATATAGTAACTCCAATCAACTCATCAATACGTGGTTGATAGGCGCAGCGTGTAACACCAGCATCTCTGGCGTGTGACAAATAAAAAACGGCGCCCGAAGGCGCCGTTTGCAATTCCGCCATGAGGCAAAATTTAGCGGGAGTAGAACTCGACCACGAGGTGCGGTTCCATCTGCACGGGGAACGGCACGTCCGCGAGCTTGGGGGCGCGCACGAAGCGGCCCTTCATGGCGCGGTGATCGGTCTCGATATATTCCGGCACATCGCGCTCGCTGCTCTGCGCGGCATCCAGCACCACGGCCAGCTGCTTGGACTTCTCGCGAACCTCGACGATGTCGTCATCCTTCACCTGGTAGGAGGGGATGTTAACCTTCTGGCCGTTCACGGTAACGTGCCCGTGGGAGACGAACTGACGGGCCGCGAACGGGGTGATCGCGAACTTCATGCGGTAGACAACCGCATCCAGCCGGCGCTCGAGCAGCTCAATCAGGTTTTCGGAGGTGTCGCCCTTACGGCGCACGGCCTCCTCGTAATATTTATAGAAAGCCTTTTCGGAAATGTTACCGTAGTAACCCTTCAGCTTCTGCTTCGCCATCAGCTGCACGCCGAAGTCAGTCGGCTTCTTGCGGCGTTGGCCATGCTGGCCGGGGCCGTATTCGCGCTTGTTCACGGGGGATTTGGCGCGGCCCCACAGGTTAACGCCCAGACGGCGGTTAATCTTATACTTGCTCTCACTGCGCTTGGTCACGGCGCTGGTACCTTTCTTGTTAGATCCGCCAGTAGTCTCTTTTCCGTTTTCACGGCAAAGAGCGGGCGCGGGCGACCACCGCCCGTCCACGTTCCCGGCAACGAGGCGCGGCTCTAACTGGTTGTGCGCGGGGCGTCAATGGTTGCGGCGCGCAGCCAGCTTTGCGGCACGGCGGCAACCGGCAGCCTGACCTGCCGCCGCGCGCGGCGCAGGCCAATCTCCGCCTGGCGGCCCATCCAAATGCCGGAATCGCCCACCGCACGGGGCAACCAGCCCTGCCCCAGCAACAAACCTGGCGCATCGCCAAGGCACAAGCCTAATTCGCCCCGGTCTTCAGAAGCCGGGTCGGCATCCGCCGGGGTAACAGCGGGGCATAGCAGGGTAAAGCCGTGTACGGGCTTGGCAAAGCTGAAGGCGGCATAACGCAGCCGCCCATGCTGCGTGAAATGGGGCAGAGCGTCCATTCCGCCGCTTACCGCCCGCAAGCGCGGCACATACCCGGGCGTGAAGCCCGCCTGCAGCGCCAATGCGTGCAGATGCCGCCGCACGGCGGCAAGCCGCGCGCCGCTGGTGACATTCGGCGCGAAGGGCCGCCGCGCCGGGCTGCGCCGCCCGAGCTCATGATAAAGCTGCCCACGATTGGCGTTGCAGAAATAGGATTCACATTCCAGCCCCTCGGCCAGCATGATGTCGTGCCGGTCGAGCTCCAGATGGTAGTAGGTCATCGCCGGGGAGGTTTCGTCACGCAAAATGGTGGCGCCATTGACGAGATGAGCAACCGGAATGAGCATCCCTTGCGCATAGATACAGTGCAAAGGCGAAATACGCAGCGTTTTGAACGGCTTACCGGGGCCGAAGGCGCCAGGCAGAATGATAACCGGCCGGCCAGACTTTGCAGAATGGGGGCCAAGATCCAATGTTCGCCAGCCAACCCAGCGAACCGGGCGGCGCTCCCCCGCGGCATTGATAACGGGATCCCCAGGGCGCAGGCTCTCCACCGGGCAGTACCCTTGCGGCGTGAGGATACCGGTGCCGCGCGCAAAGCAGGGCAGCTCATCGCCTAATGTGATGAGCGAGCCGCCGCTGCCATTCGCCGTGATGGCAAGGCCCGGAAGAGCCGTGCCGTTTGTGGCAATAGAAAAAGTTTGCGCGATGCTACCCTGAGGATTGAGAAGCTCGATTGTGCTGCCCGCAATGCTGACGAGGCTGGGGGCGATGCCAACCAGATCCACCGCGTCGAAGCTGGACATGCCGGCGATGCCAGACAAGCCTGCGGCTGCATCGTCTATAACCAGCAGGGCCGAGGTGCCGGTGAAGCTGACGGGCGTGCCGGAAATATCCGCGCTGGAAAGCTCCAACGTGCTGCCGGTGGCAATTTCGAGTGGGCCGCTGCCGCTGAAATTGCCCCCTGTAATGAGCAGCCTGCCGCCTTCAGCCAGAATTGTGCCGGAGCCGAGCACTGTGGAGGCGTTGATGACCCCCTGCCCCGCCAAAATGCCAGTGACATCCAGCGAAGCTGTGGAAAGCTCTCCTCCGGCAAGGCTGGCATTGCTGAGCGTAGCCACGCTGGCGGCAGCAAGCCCCCCGGCAATGGTTAGGGTGCCGCCTGTTTGTGTGAATGTTCCGGCAGTGATCCTGGCATCCGTGCCGATAACGCCCTGCCCTGCCTGCAACAACATGGCGCCGCTTACGTTGAGCTGCGCATCACCACCCAGAGCAAGACCGCCTGCGCCGGAATAGCTGGTGGCCGCAATATCCGCGAGGCCGGTAAGGGTCATGGCCCCGCTGTTATTCAGCCCACCGAAATTGCCAACCGCGCCGCCGTAAGCCTGGAACGTGCCAAACGTGCCAAGGCTTAAGCTGCCCGCTGTGAAGCTGCCGGATTCGTAAAGCGTGGCGGCGGCGCCAACCCCAACCAGAGCCGCACCGGAAAGGCTGAGCGCCCCCATCACGGCAAAGCTGGAGCCGGATCCCGCCGTTGCTGCGGCGAGGGTAAGGTTGCCGACGATGCTGGCAGATGCGCTCAGCACCTCCAGCGCGCCGGCGCCGTTGGCGTCACCGATGGTGACATTGCCCGACAGCGCGGCATTGGCCGCGGCACCCAGGATGGCATTACCGCCATTATCGACCAGCAACGCCGTGCCCGAAAGACCGCTGGCGAGCAGCTCGTCGTTAAATTCAATTTGGCCGGTAACGAGTACGCCACCAAGGGCGTGGGCTGTGTCATCCACATAAGGGCCGCTGGTGCTGCCGAAGGAGACAAGCTCCGCCTCAGTGAACGCAAGCCCGGAATAACCGTTAACTGTGCCGCTGCCGCCAATGTTGATGGCGATGAGGCTTTGCAACCCCGCCAGAATGCCGGTGCCGCTGCTGAGCGTGAGCACATCCAGCGCCCCGGTGCCGGTATAGCTGACACTCGCAAGCTCGGCATTGAGCGCACCAAGATTGGCGGCGGTGAGTGTCAGCGCGGCGGATGGCGCCTGCCCGGTGGCGGTGAGGATGCCGTGCGCCGAGGATAACGTGATGGTGAGGCTCTGGGTGGTGGGCGCGGCCAGCACCACGCTGACGCCCATTAAAGGCTGCGCCACGCCGGCAGTGGCCGCAATGCCGCCGATACTGGTGACCATGGCAAGGCTTGAATGCAGGACAACCTCGGCATCGCCTGCGGCATCGAAACTGGCGGCGGGCAGCAGCCCGGCGGGAATGTTTGAAAAGATCGTATAGCTTTGCGTGGTGCCATTGGCATCAACGCCGGAAACAACAAAGGACGAAGCACCCGAAACGGTGTTGATGTTATGCACAACAAGGCCGGTAAGGCCGGGGAAGATCAACGCATCGCCCACCGCGAAGCCGGAGACGGTGCCCGAGAACACGTCTGGCCCGGAGATGACAAAAGCACCGCCCGTGCCGCCTAGAGGGTCGGCATAGCCACCGGTGACGGGCTGGCTTCCCGGCCCTTCAAAATTCAACGTGACGCCACTTTGCACAGTGAGCGGCGTGGTGTTGAAAATGCCGGTGAGGGGCGCCACTGGTCCCAGCACCATCACCCCGCCACCCGCGACATCCAGATTAACCCCGGCAGAGACCATACCGGCGTCGATCTCCAGCGTTTCACCTTGCAGGGCGAGGATGGTGCCGGTGCCATCAATCATGCCGGAAGCAGAGAAATCTCCCACGGCAAGCGTGCCGCCACCTTCCAACACCGCGCCGCCGGCAAGGGTCAGGCCCTCCTGGAAGTCGTTCGCGGCACCGGTATCAACCGTCAGCCCGGCGGCGAAATCCACCAGCGCGTTGGTGTTGAGCACCAGCTCGCCTTGCAGAGAGGCGGTGCCCCCGATGACGAGTTGCCCGGATTCGACGACATCCTGCGTGGCGATCGTGCCAAAATCATAACTCGTGCCACCGAGCAGGGCGGAGTTGTAAGGCAGCTCTAGCACCGCGCCGGGGGTAACGGAGACCGCGCCATTGCCAACGAGATTGCCCAAGGCAGAGACAGTGCCGCTCACATCCAGCGTGCCGGTAATCGTATCGATGCCAGTGATGAGCGTCTGTGTACCCAGTGCATAGGTGGCGGTGCTGGCGGCGGTGCCAACGGTATTGAGGTAGATATTGCCAGACGTAACCTCACGCGGCAGCACGCCATCATGATTCCAGAGATCGTAGGTGAGATGCTGGCCCGATGCGAGCGACGGTCCCGCGAATTCCAGCGAGGTAAGCAGGGTGTTGAGGGCGCCGATGTCGTTGGCGCTGAGCGTGAGATGAATGGTGCCCGTGCCGATACCCTCTGCCGTGATGCCGGTGAGCGCGCTGTATTCCGGCAGCAGCAGCGCGCCTTGCGAAACCGCGAGCGTGAGTTGCAATGTTTCCTGCCCCCCCAGCCCCATCGCAGCCAGGGCGCTGGCCGTGGGGTCGGAAAGCAGTAGATCCGGCAAAGCAAGCGGCTGGTTTGGCGACAGCGTGACGATTTGTGCTGGAGCGACGAAAGCGGGCGATGTTTGCGCCGCAACCGCAAGGGCAAAGCCGCTTTGCGCGGTGGCACCTACGCTGTCCGTGGCGGTGAGCGAAATAACATCCGACGCCGTGCCGGAAGGCTCGGTGAAGGCGAGCGTCCCCAAGGCAGCGTTCACCTGGGCGGCGGTGCCAGAAATTTGCAGCGTATTGCCGTTGGCGACGACCGACACGCCGCCGCCGGAACTTGCTGTCATGCTGGCGCCGGCATTGGCCGCAACCAGCTGCAGGGTGATGGTGGCGCCGGGTGTTGAATCAGCCACAGTCAGACTAGCGGGCAGGCCGCCCAGTGACGACAGGCTTGGCAGCCCGGCGATGGAAGTGATGGTCGCGGGGACGTTGATGTTTATGCTCGAACTCACAACCATAAGTTACATGGTTTTAATTCACGATCAATGAAGCGCCATGGAGTCCGGTGAATAATTCCATTGAAACAGCCATGGCCGAGCGTGCCGCGCCGTTCCATACTGCGTGTATGAAAACCAGGCACAAGCAGACGAAGCCAAAACCGCCGGAAACCCTGGCCCGGCGGCCCGCGGTGCCCAGCCGCGACTCGGTGAAGCGATTCCTGGCCGAGGCAGAGGGGGTACAACATTTCCGGGACGTGGCACGCGCCTTCTCCGTGGCGCCGGAGGACCGCAAGGCGCTGCGCGGCATCATGAAGTCTCTGGAGGCCGAGGGCCATGCCGAACGGGCCGGGCGCAAACGCTATGCCGAGGCCGGGCGGCTGCCGGAAAATGCGCTGGTGGAAGTGACCGGAATAGACCGGGATGGCGAGGCGATCGCCCGGCCTGTGGTGTGGGATTCACCGGGCAGGCCGCCGGTGATCTTTATGCAGCCGGAGCGTAAGGGCGCAGCGGCCCTGGCACCGGGTGCCAGGGTGCTAGCCCGGCTGAAGCGCATCGGGCCGGATAAATATGAGGGCCAGACGATCAAGCGCGTGGAAGGGCAGAGCGGCAGCATCATCGGGCTGTTCCACAAAACCCCGCAGGGCGGGCGCATCGAGCCGACCGACCGTCGGCAGAAGGGCGAATGGGTGGTGCCAGAAAGCGAAACGATGGGTGCCCAAGAAGCCGAGATTGTCCGCGCCGAGCCGCTGCCGGGCAAGCCGTTCGGGGCCAAGCCCGCACGGGTGACGGAACGGCTGGGCAGCGCCGAGGATGCGCGTTCCGTGAGTCTCATCGCCATCGCCCAGCATGGGATTCCGATGGATTTCTCCGAAGCCGCTGTGAAGGATGCCCAGAAGGCAAAGCCCGTGCCCCTGGGCAAGCGGACTGATTTGCGCGAGGTGCCGCTGACCACCATCGACGGCGCGGATGCGCGGGACTTCGACGATGCCGTGTTTGCGGCACCCGAACCGCATGGCTACCGGCTGATTGTCGCCATCGCAGATGTGGCGCATTACGTAAAGCCAGCTAGCGCGCTGGACCGCGACGCCAGAATGCGTGGCAATAGCTGCTATTTCCCGGACCGCGTGGTACCGATGCTGCCAGAGGAGCTTTCCAACGGCCTGTGTTCGCTGAAACCCGGCGAGGACCGCGGCTGCCTTTTCGTGGAAATGCACATAGACGTGCACGGCAACAAGCTGCGCCACGCCTTCGGGCGCGGGCTGATGCGCTCGGCCGCGCGCAAGACCTACGAAGAGGTACAGCAGGAGTTCGAGGATAATCCTGAAAACCATGCTCATCTTTATGCCGCCTATCATGCGCTGAGCGAGGCGCGGGAGCGGCGGGGTACGCTGGACCTCGACCTGCCGGAACGCAAGGTCACGCTTGGGGATGATGGGCAGGTGCAGAACGTGGCCCCGCGCCCGCGTTTGGCCGCGCATAAGCTGATCGAGGAGTTCATGATCCTCGCGAATGTCTGCGCTGCGGAAGAGTTGGAACGGCTGAAACTGCCCTGCATGTACCGTGTGCACGCCCCGCCTACGCCAGAGAAGCTGGATAATCTGCGCGGCTTTCTGGCGACACTGGATATCTCTCTGAAGCCCGGAGACCAGTTGCATCCGCGCGATCTGGACGGAATTTTGAAGCTCGTGGCAGGCACAGCCTCTGCCACACTCGTGAATGAGACGATCTTGCGTTCCCAGAGCCAGGCCGAATATGCACCTGATAATCTTGGGCATTTTGGCCTGGCGCTCAGCCGTTACGCGCATTTTACCTCACCGATTCGCCGCTATGCGGATTTGCTGGTGCACCGCGCGCTGATCAAAGGACTGAAGCTGGGGCGGGATGGGCTGACGGATGAGGAAATTCATGCCTTTGCCGACACCGCCGAGCACATTACCGCCACGGAACGCAGAGCTACCCTAGCCGAACGCGATTCCACAGACCGCTATCTTGCGCTGTATTTGCAACACCGTGTGGGAGAGTTGTTCCAGGCCCGGATTTCGGGGGTGACGAAGTTCGGACTCTTCGCCACTTTAACAGAGAGCGGTGCAAGCGGATTTTTGAGTATGGCTAGTTTGCCGGGTGATCACTGGGTTTTTGATGAGCGCACCCAAACCCTGTCTGGCCGCAAGAGCCGTACCGTGTTTTCCCTGGCGCAGGAAATTGAGGTTAGGCTGAACGAGGCTAGGCCCGTGACAGGCGGCTTGCTGCTTGGGCTGGCCGGAATGCCAGCCCCCTCGCGGACAAAGCCAAAGCCCACTAAAAACGCCAAAGCAAAGCAAAAGCGGGCGCGGTGAGACGCAAGGCCGTTCTTATCCTGATTTGTCTGCTGCTGCCGGTGGCTCTGTACTGCCGCCCGGCCGATGCAGCCGCCAGTTTCGACGCTAACGCCGCGGCAAACGTGTGGTCCGCGGCGCTGGCCTATATTGCGCCCCGCGCCCTGAACCCGGTTACGATTCCACAGATGACGCTTTGGGGGTTGAACGGCCTTGCCGCCCTCGACCCCAATCTCAACACCACCTTGCAACATGGTGAAATCCGGCTTTATGGACCTGATCAGCTTTTGCTGGCCATTGCAGCACCTCCGCCTGACAATGCGCCAGCCTGGGGGCAGGCGGCCGCAAAGGTTGCGACGGCGGCTTATGCGGCCTCTCCGGCGCTGCAGCAGGCCGGCACGCAGGGGATCATCGACAATTTCTTCGATGAGCTGTTCAACCATTTCGACCCTTATTCCCGGTACGAAGACCCCGTGCAGGCCGCGCAGGATGAATTGATGATCACCGGCCTTGCCGGAACGGGCCTGACTCTTGCGAACCAGCAGGGCAAAGTAGTGATTTCTGCAGTCGCGGCGGATAGCCCGGCGGCGGATGCGGGGCTTCAACCCGGTATGATTGTTACCGCAATGAATGGCCAGAACGCCTACCCCGGGCTGGTGACCAGCCTGAATGAGGACATGGCGGGCCTTGCCGGAACAAGCGTTTCAATCTCCGTGATGGACCCGCAAGCGGATAAGGACGACGCCTTCCAAAGCCTCACATTGATCCGGGGCTATATTCCGCCCCAAACCGTATTCAGTGAGCCCCCCGTGGCGCCGGGGACCGCTTTTCTGAAAATTACCGGTTTTAACGAGGGTACGGGGGATCAATTTTCCGCGATCTTGGCAAAACTCATGGCCCAGCCAAACCCGCCAACCGGCCTGGTGCTGGACCTGCGTGGAAACCGGGGCGGCGTGCTCCGCCAGGCGGTTTTGGTAGCGGATTCGCTTTTGCAGTCTGGGCCGATTGCGGAAACGAATGGACGGGATACCGACGCCGATCAGATGTTTAAGGCCGAGGGAGCGGACCTTACGAATGGCGCCAGCCTGGCCGTGCTGGTAGATGGCCAGACCGCCAGTGCCGCCGAAATTCTGGCCTCCGCCCTGGCAGATGACGGGCGCGCCGTGGTGATTGGCTCAGAAACGCTGGGCAAGGGGCTGGTGCAAACCGTAACCTCCCTGCCCGATGGCGGGGAGCTTTACGTAACCTGGAGCCGCGTGCTGGCGCCGAAGGGCTGGCCATTGCAGGGGCTTGGGTTAATGCCGCAGATATGCACCAGCAACGGTGCCGCCGCCCTGCAGCAGCAGCTTGCGGCGCTTGCCAAGGGCCAAAACCTTATGGCGCCAGCCGTGAGCCAGGCGCGGGCCATGCGTCCACCCGTTAATATTAACGCCATGCTGGCGGTACGCGGCAATTGCCCAGCGGATATTGGGGGGGAGCTTGACGAGCAGGCGGCAGCGGCAGTGCTTGGTAACCCAGAAATTTACCAGGCTGCACTACTGCATTGATTGTGGGTACTTGACGAAACCAACCAAGCTGGGCGATACGGCCCGCTCTCGGAGATTCTAATCATGGCTAAATCGAACGTCGTCCAAATCAAGCTCGTATCTACCGCCGATACCGGCTACTTCTATGTTACCAAGAAGAATGCCCGTGCGCAGACGCAGAAGCTTGAGCTGAACAAGTATGATCCGGTCGTGCGCAAGCATGTGAAATTCAAGGAAGCCAAAATCAAGTAACGCACGGCGTTATCTGAAGATGGCGTGAATTTCTCAAGAAATTTCGTCGGCCAGTTGCCTTATACCCCCTCAGCATGGTTGATGCCTGAGGGGTTATTTTATGCGCGCGTTGTCCTGCGGTTCCGTGAAATAAGCCCCCGCCCTGCTCAGCTTTTCACTGCAAGCCTGCCCGTAGAACTGCCGCCAGCTCAAAAATGCTTCCAGCCGGATGCGGCGAAGTTCAGCAGGGCGTTATTAGCTCCATACAATTCAACACCACGCCCGGCTTTGAACATGCCAATCTTGGTGACGTTTACCCCCGCACAGGCTACGCGCAAAGCTTCGGATTTCTCTGGTGGCACGGCGAGGACAAGCTCGTAATCGTCACCGCCGGTCAGGCGAAGCGCCAGAATATCTGGCCCCTGCGCCGCGGCTTCGGGCGAGGCCGGCACCAAATCCGCCTGAACCACAGCTGATAGGCCCGATTCTTGGCAAATATGGCCAAGATCCTGCACCAGCCCGTCCGAAACATCGACTGCGGCATTGACGATACCCGCCAGCGAAAGACCCACCCGGGGGTCTGGCAGCAGGGAGCGCCGGGTCAGGAAACCCGTGGGGTCTGCCCTTAAGCCACGCCGGGCCTCAAGGCCCAAAACCGCATCGCCGATGGTGCCGGTAACCCAGATTTCATCCCCGGCTTTGGCCCCGTTACGGCGCAGCGCCTGGCCGGGCGCCGCATGGCCGAGCAATGTGGCTGTCAACGCGATATCCGTGCGCGAGGATGACGAATCACCGCCCAATAAGGAGATTTCGAATTGGCGTTGGTCACGCCCCAACCCGGCGGCAAAGCTGGCAAGCCAGCCCTCCGGCAGGGAGGGCGGCAAGGCGGTTGTGAGCAGATACCCAAAAGGCACCGCGCCCATGGCCGCGAGGTCAGATAAATTACGGCGCAACAGCTTGCGGGCAATCAACGCCGGGTCATCCCCCGGCAGGAAATGCACGCCCTCCAGCATCTGGTCGACGGTAAGAACGAGCTGGCGGCCCGGCGGGGGGGTGAGAACAGCCGCGTCGTCCCTTAAACCCAGCCCGGCTTCCCCGGCCAAGGGCGCAAAGAATTCCGCAATCCGAGCGAATTCGTCCATCAGCTTATGGGGGTGAATTCCGCGGGCCGAAGCATATGCGCCAGCTTGTCCAGCACGCCGTTCAACATGCGCGGCTCCTCGCCTGAAAAGAACCCGTGGGCCACATCGAGATATTCGTTAATGACTACCTTGGCGGGCGGGCCGTCAGTCATCCAAAGTTCTGCCCCACCCGCGCGCAGCGATGCGCGCAGCACCGGGTCCAGGCGGAGCATGGGCCAAGCCTCAGGCAAGGCCTGTGCGATCATACCGTCTAGCGTGTCCTGCTGCTGCGTGGCCGTGCGGACAATGCGGGTAAACAGCGGCACATCCGCTTCGGGCAAATTGCCGTCCTCCAGCCCGCCCTGCCAGGGCAGCTGCACCATGCGATGCCGGATAAACTGGTCTATGACGGTTTCCGGGCTGATCTCGGCATGTTCTGACTGGTAAAGTGCCTGGACGGCGGCGATGCGCGATAAAGTTCTGGGACGGGTCATGACATGAACCTGCGCTTTAATATGATCTGTTTAAGGCAGGCAACCGCGGCTTCAGCCCCCTTGTTGGCGCCGGTCTCGCGGGAGCGCGCCTGGGCTTGGGCCAGCGTATCCACCGTTAAAAGCCCGGTGCCAAGGCACAGACGCTTCTCAACCGCCACTCGCATCAGCCCATCCATGGCCGCGGTGCAGACAAATTCATAATGATCGGTTTCGCCGCGCACAACGCAGCCGAGCGCGATGAAGCCGTCAAACGCAGGCTGAGCTGAAGCGGCAATGGCAAGCGCCTGGGGAAGCTCAAACGCTCCGGCGATCTCGATCACTTCAAGCGAGGCGTTGGCTTGGAAAAAAATGTCACGCGCCGCATCCAACATGCCATCGACGACATTGCGGTAATACGGAGCACTAATGGCGAGGATTTTGGGTGGAGCGCCAGAAACCTTTGGGGCCTCAGGCAAGGGGGCGTCAGCGGTACTCATGGCGATTCAGTTGGACTCGCCAGTGGCAAGGCTACGTTGATCGACAACATTCAACCCATACCCTTCCAGGCCAATGATGTTGCGCTTGTGGTTGGAGAGCAGGATCATGTTCTTAACCCCGAGATCGAGCAGGATTTGCGCGCCGATGCCGTAGTCACGGAGATCACGGCTGCCGCTCTTGCCCTCCAGCAGGGCCCGCAAGCCGATTGACATGGCCTTGTCGCGCTGCTCCCGCACGATCACCACAACCCCGCGCCCCGCCGCCGCGATGTCGCGCATGGCGCCTTGCAGCGCGGCAAAATGACCGCTGCCCAGAACATCGCTGAGCAGATCCATGCCGTGCATTCGCACAAGCACGGGCTCGTCGCCGGAAATATCGCCTTTGATCATGGCCAGATGCTCGATGCCATCGACCTTGCTCTCAAAAGCAACCATCCGCCAGGCTGTGCCGTCCTGGGCGGTGATGTTGCCTTGCTCGACACGCCTGACCAGCCGCTCTGTGGTGCGGCGGTGGGCAATGAGATCCGCGATGGTGCCGAGTTTGATGTTATGGCGCTGCGCGAAGGCCACCAGCTCCGGCAGGCGGGCCATGGTGCCATCGTCGTTGATGATCTCGCAGATGACCCCCGCCGGGATAAGCCCGGCCAGACGCGCGATGTCCACCGAGGCTTCTGTGTGCCCGGCGCGAACCAGGGTGCCGCCATCGCGCGCCATGAGTGGGAAAATATGACCGGGGGAGACGATATCTTCCCGGCCCATTTCCGGATTGATGGCAACAGCCACCGTGCGGGCGCGGTCGGCCGCGGAGATGCCGGTGGAAATACCCTCGCGCGCCTCGATTGAAATGGTGAAGGCGGTTTCGTGCCGGCTGCCATTTGCCTGTGTCATCAACGGCAGGCCCAGCGCATCGCAGCGCGCCTTGGTCATGGCCAGGCAAACCAGGCCACGCGCGTGTTTGATCATGAAATTGATTGCATCTGGTGTGGCGAATTGCGCGGGGATAACCAGATCCCCTTCGTTTTCACGATCTTCGTCGTCAACCAGGATAAAAATGCGTCCTGCCCGCGCTTCCTCGATAATTTCGGCCGCCGGGGAAATATAATCTGCCAGGCCAGCGGTCTCGAGAGATTTCAAGCCGTCCATAAAAAGCAATCCTTTCCCGCGGAAAACCAAAATGCGCCAGCACGCATTCAGGCCCCCTTAAAGCTAAGCTGCCGTGCGAGATAGCGCGCCAGCATGTCTATTTCCACATTCACCCGGCTTGCGGGGGGCAGTGTTGCAAAATTCGTGTGCGCCGCCGTGTGGGGAATGATGTTCACGCCAAAGCGCAGCCCCTCCACCTCGTTAACGGTGAGCGAAACGCCGTTAAGCGCAATGCTGCCCTTAGCCGCCACGAAAGGCGCAAGAGCGGGCGGCAACTCAAAAACCCAGCGTGTTGAGCCGTTCTCAGGCGTTATGGAAACAACCGTTGCCAGACCATCAACGTGGCCTGAGACGAGATGGCCGCCCAGCTCGTCGCCCAGGCGCAGCGAGCCTTCAAGGTTGACCTGGGTGCCCGGCCGCCATTCCGCCAAATTTGTTTTGGACAATGTCTCCTCGGAGACTTCAACGGTGAACCAGTCAGGTCCCGCTTCAATAACCGTGAGGCAGACGCCCGAACAAGCGATGGAGGCGCCGAGCTTCTTCTCTGCGCTGGCCCAGACCGCGTTAGGCGGCGTTTGGATCGTAAAACGGGCATCACGCCCGCCGCCGATGGCGGTAACGGCGCTGATGCGGCCAACGCCTGTGATGAGTCCGGTGAACATTTATGGCTGCCTATGCGGCGCGAGTGAATTGGGAGAGCATATCATGTCCTAGCCGTTTTGACAGCACGAGCGCGAACCGGGGCGCATCCGCGAGCCTGGTAACGCCGAAACCCTGAGCCGCGGGATACCCATCGCCGCCAATGATGCAGGGGGCGTGAAACCAAGATATCCGGTCCACCAGCCCGGCGCGAAGCAGCCCGGCAGCCAAAGTACCGCCCCCTTCAGCCAGCACCCTGGTAAGCCCCTCTTGCGCCAGCGCGGACATGCCCGCACGCAGATCAACCCCCGCATTGGTGCCAGGAAGCTCGATCAGCCGTACGCCTGCGTCTTCCAGTGCCCGGCGGCGCAGTTTATCCGCGCCATCCCGATGCAAAATCCACAACGGATGTTCCGCAGCGCCGCGCACCAGTTTGGAGAGCAAAGGTGTGCGCAGGTGCGAATCAACCACGATTCTGACCAGCGGTGCCGTGCGGAATCCCTCGATCCGGCAGGTAAGCTCTGGATTATCCTCCAGAACCGTGCCAACGCCGGTTAACACCGCATCGTGCCGCCCGCGCATGGCGTAAACCGCCCGCCTAGCCTCTGCGCCGGTAATCCACTGGGACTCGCGGCCAGCGGTAGCGATCCGGCCATCCAACGAAGAGGCAAGCTTGAGGCGCAGCAATGGCCGTTGCTCACGCAGAACCGTTGCAAAGCCGGAAATCACGGCTTCGCATTCCTGCCGGAGGATGTTTTCAGTGACCTGGATGCCAGCCGTTCTGAGCCGGGCAATGCCAGATCCGTTCACTTTTGGATTCGGGTCTTGCGCGCCGAGTACTACACGGGTGATGCCGGCGGAGATTAAAGCCTCTGTGCACGGCCCTGATTTTCCAGAAAAACTGCAAGGCTCAAGGGTAACATATGCGGTGGCGCCGCGCGCCTGCTCGCCTGCGGCGCGCAAGGCTACCACTTCCGCATGCGGCCGCCCGCCAGATGCGGTGAACCCGCGCCCGACAACGCGCCCATCTTTTACAATGACGCAACCAACAGACGGGTTGGGAGCCGTTTGCCCCAGGCCACGCCTGGCGAGGGCAACCGCCGTGCGCATGAACTCAATATCGCTCATTCCGAAGCTGTTTCCGGCCGCGCCAGGGGCGCTCCATCCATGTCGCCAAGAAAAGCTTCAAAATCCTTAGCTTCTCTGAAGTCTCTGTAAACCGAGGCGAAACGCACATAGGCCACTGCGTCCACCTCCTTCAAGGCTTCCATGACGGCCCCGCCGATGGATTCGCTGCGTACCTCCCCATCTCCGGCGGCTTCGAGCTTGCGGACGATGCCGTTGACGATCCGCTCCTGCCGGTCTTCATCCACCGGGCGCTTGTTCAGCGCCACGCGGATGGAGCGGGCCAGCTTGTCACGGTCGAACGCAACACGGCGGCCATCGGCCTTCACCACGGTGAGCTCACGCAGCTGCACACGCTCAACCGTGGTAAAACGCTGTCCGCACCCGGCGCAGAAGCGTCTGCGGCGGATGGCGCTGCCGTCATCCGTGGGGCGGCTATCCTTCACCTGGGTGTCGGCATCTCCACAGAAGGGACAGCGCATGGCGGACCTTTTTTACCGGTAAATCGGGAAGCGGGCGCAAAGCGCCTTCACCCGGGCGCCCACAGCGGCTTCCACCGCATCGTTGGTGCCGTCGTTGGATTTTGCCAGACCGTCCAGCACCTCGCCGATCATCAGCCCGATCTCCCTGAACTCAGCGACGCCAAAGCCACGGGTGGTGGCGGCTGGCGTGCCAAGGCGGATGCCGGAGGTGATGGCGGGCTTGGCGGGGTCGAACGGAATAGCGTTCTTGTTGGCGGTGATGTGGGCACGCTCCAGAGACGCTTCCGCCGCCTTGCCGGTTGTGTTCTTAGGGCGCAGATCCACCAGCATCAGATGTGAATCCGTCCCTCCAGAAACGATGGCAAGTCCCTGCTCCACCAATGTTTCCGCCAGCACCTTGGCGTTGGCGGCAACGGCCTTCTGGTAGGTCACGAAATCAGGGCTCAACGCCTCGCCAAAGGCCACAGCCTTGGCGGCGATGACATGCATCAGCGGGCCACCCTGCAGACCAGGGAAAATGGCGGAATTGATCTTCTTGGCGATATCCTCGTGATTGGTGAGCACCATGCCGCCGCGCGGGCCGCGCAGGGTCTTATGGGTGGTGGTGGTAACCACGTGAGCGTGCGGCAGCGGGTTGGGGTAGATGCCCGCCGCAACCAGACCGGCGAAATGCGCCATGTCAACCATGAAGACCGCGCCGACCTCATCAGCCACGGCGCGGATGCGCGCGAAATCGATAAAGCGCGGATAGGCGGAACCACCGGCGATGATCAGCTTGGGGCTATGCGCGCGGGCCAGGCGCTCCAGCTCCTCATAGTCCAGCAGACCGTCCTCCCGGCGCACGCCGTACTGGATGGCGTTGAACCATTTGCCGGACATGTTGGGGGCCGCACCATGGGTGAGATGCCCGCCTGCCGCGAGTGACATGCCAAGGATGGTATCCCCCGGCTTTACCAGTGCCAGCAGCACCGACTGGTTGGCCTGGGAACCGGAATTAGCCTGCACATTGGCGAACCCGGCACTGAAGAGTTTCTTGGCGCGCTCAATCGCCAGGGTCTCAACCTCGTCCGACGGGCCGCAGCCGCCATAATAGCGTTTGCCGGGGTAGCCCTCAGCGTATTTATTGGTGAACACCGAGCCTTGCGCCGCCAGCACAGCGGCAGAGACGATATTCTCCGAGGCGATCAGTTCGATACCATCCTGTTCGCGCACCAGCTCGCGGTTGACGATGGCGGCAATCTCAGGGTCCACCTCAGCCAGCGGCGCGGTAAAAAACCGCTGCAAACGCGGTGCTAAAACCTGATCATTCATGGGGTTGTTTCCGTAGCTTGATTTAATTTAGCAAGGCGGCGTTCATGCCGGCCACCTTCAAATTCGGTGGCCAGAAAGGCGTGCAGAATATCGAGCGCCACTTCCTCGCCGATAATCCTCGCGCCCAGCGCCAGCACGTTGGCATTGTTGTGCGCGCGGGTCAGGCGGGCGGTGGTCACATCATGCACCAGCCCGCAGCGAATGCCCGGATGGCGGTTGGCGGCGATGGACATGCCGATGCCGGTGCCGCAGACCAGAATCCCGAAATCAGCCTGCTTATCTTCAATTGCGGCGCAGACCGCCTGAGCGAAGTCTGGGTAATCGACGCTGGCTGGGCCGTCCGTGCCGTAGTCCCGCACCTCGTGCCCCGCCTCGGCAAGTGCTGCCGCCAGCCGGTTCTTCAGTGCCACGCCACCATGGTCGGCGCCGAGCGCCAGGATCAAAGAACGAGTCATGGCGCCCCTTACCATGCCAGCCAGCCTGTTGGAACTCCTTGCGTCTGTATGGCTGCCCGCCGCACCAAGCCGGGAGACGGCCTGGCCCCGACTTTCCATCCTTGAAAATTAGAATTTTGAGCCGTTCGGGCCAGCCGGGGTTCCAGCCTCTGCGATCAACGCGGGTACGGGCGGGCTTTGAACAGGGGCAGCGCCAAGCATTGCGAGTGCCGCGCCGGCTTGCGGCACGCCAGCTTCACTGGCTTTTAGAAAATATTGCGTGGCAAGGGACATGTTTTGCACAGTGCCTAGCCCCTGCGCGTAACAATAACCAAGCGCCAGGAAGGCTGGCCCGAAGTTTTGCTCGGCGGCCTTTAAAAACAGCGCCAACCCATGAAACTGGTCCTGTTCTACGCCCTGACCGAAGACATAAAGATAGCCCAGCGCCGTTTCGCCCGCAGGGTTGGCTTGCGCCGCAGCACGCGAATACCACAGGGCAGCGGACGCATCGTCGCGCGCAATGCCAAGGCCGGTTTGATACGCAAAGCCAAGGCTCGCCTGCGCCGGGGCAAAACCACTGAGTGCCGCCGCGCGAAACCAAGCGGTAGCCAGCGTGGCATCCGGCGCTGTGCCACGTCCTGTTTGATAGGCCCGGCCGGTAGCAAATTCCGCCTCAACATTACCAGCCCGCGCTGCCTGCGCGTAAAGCGCGAACGCCGCCTGGTTGTTTTTGGGAATGGTGATTTCGTCCTGAGTCTGCTGGCTGTCCAGCAAGGTGGCAAGGGCATAGGCGGCTCCCGCCTCACCTGCCGCGGCCCGGCTTTGCAACGCCGCCAGCGCATTGGCATTATACAAAGCGCGCGACAACAGAAGCGCCACCGGCTCTGGTGCCGGTTCAGCCCTCGATGCGGGGGCCAGCAGAAGAGCTTTTGGGGCAAGCGGCTGTAAAACCGCCGGCGCCACGAATGGCTGCGTTATATCCCGCACAGACGGCCGCGGCATGGACAGCACCGCCAGGACAGACATAACCAGTACAGCGCATAACAGAACCGGCCATTAAAGCTTTTTGGATGGCCTGAGGGTCGCCTCCGGCCCCATGCGCCTCACCACGCTCGCAGACATACGCAACTCCAGTTTATTTCCCGCCGCAGCCAAAGACCCGCTCATCGAAACAACCTACCGCGTGCCACCGGAGTCGCGTAGCACCCAATTCTTAACGGGACGTCTAATTCCAGGCATGATGATACGCGCCAGCCCATCGCGGCACGGAAAAATTCGGAGTAGTGTCTGGGCCATGATAACCCAGAATTTTCCCCTGACACGGCTGCGCCGCAACCGGTTTGACGATGCCACCCGCCGGATGGTGGCTGAGCATAGACTCTCCGTGGATGATCTGATCTGGCCGATCTTCATCCGGGATGGGAATGGCGGGCCAACCGAAGTGGCGGCCATGCCGGGCGTGTTCCGCGTGACGTTGGAAGGGCTGGCCGCCCATGTGGAGGAAGCGGCGAAGCTGAACATCCCCGCCATTGCGTTGTTTCCCGCCACCCCCGCTGAGTTGAAAAGCCCCGAGGGCACAGAGGCATTGAACCCTGAAAACCTGATGTGCCAGGCGGCGCGCCTGCTGAAGACGGAATTCCCGCAGATCGCGCTGGTGGGGGATGTGGCGCTGGACCCCTATACCGACCATGGCCACGATGGCGTGCTGCGCGATGGTTATGTGGCGAACGATGAAAGCGTTGCGATTCTGGCCCGTCAGGCGGTGAATCAGGCGCAAGCGGGAATTGACATCATAGCGCCTTCCGACATGATGGACGGCCGGATTGCAGCATTACGCCAGGCGCTGGACAAGCAGGGGCTGATCCACACCCGCCTGTTAAGCTATGCAGCCAAATACGCCTCGGCGTTTTATGGCCCGTTCCGGGATGCCATCGGCAGCCAGGGCGCGCTGAAAGGCGATAAGAAAACCTACCAGATGAACCCGGCCAATTCCGACGAAGCCATGCGCGAGGTGGCGATGGATATCGCCGAGGGCGCGGACATGGTGATGGTGAAGCCGGGTATGCCTTATCTGGACATCATCCGCCGGGTGAAGGATGAGTTCGGGGTGCCGGTATTCGCGTATCAGGTGTCTGGTGAGTACGCGATGATAGAGGCGGCGGCGCGCAATGGCTGGATTGACCACGACAAGGCGATGATGGAAGCGCTGCTCTGCTTCAAGCGAGCGGGCTGTTCTGGCATTCTCACCTATCACGCCGTGCAGGCGGCACGGATTCTGGAGGGCAAATGAGCCTCTGGCCCGGCGCGCAAATTTCTGACCTCTCCGGCCAGACGGTTGTCGTAACCGGCGCGAATAGCGGTATTGGCTATTACGCGGCGCTGGAATTTGCCCGCGCCGGGGCGGATGTGGTGCTGGCCTGCCGCAGCGCGGAACGTGGTGCCAGGGCTTTGGCCGGGATAGAAGCCGAAGCTCCCGGTCTGGCCAGGCTGGAGATGCTCGACCTCTCCGACTTTGCCTCCGTGCATGAATTCGCTGCCCGGCTGAAGTCGCGTGGCGGCAAGATCGACATATTGCTGAATAATGCGGGGGTAATGGCCCCGCCCACGCGCCAGAGCACCGCACAGGGCTTTGAACTGCAGCTTGGCGTGAATTTTCTGGGGCATTTTCTGCTCACCGCGCAAACGCTGGAGCTGGTGATGAAAGCCCCGGCGCCGCGCATTATTCAGGTTTCGTCGGTAGCGCACCGCCAGGGCCGGATGGTTTGGGAGGATTTGCAAAGCGAGCGCGGATACAAAGCCTGGAATGCCTACCGGCAAAGCAAACTGGCCATGCTGATCTTCGCGCAGGAGCTGGCACGGCGCTCAACCCAGGGCGGCTGGGGCGTTCTGTCACTGGCGGCGCATCCTGGGATTGCGGCGACGGAGCTGGTGGCGAAT
>JAGWZS010000008.1 GCA_018971905.1 Rhodospirillales bacterium
CCAGACCAGATTGTGATGGTCGAACGGCCGGGGCATGTCTGGTTTTATCACGTGAAAATACGGTGAAATGTCGAAATCCCGGGGCGCGAACAGGCCGGTATCACGGATATGAAAAATCTCCCTCACCCTGGCACTGGCTGCCCGTTCGGCGGGCAGCACGGGCGGGGGCTCAGGCAGAATGGGATAACCCGCAATCTGGAATGCCTCGGCAATGAGGGTGGAGCAAATGGCGCGGCTGGGGTCGGCGGAGCCTAGCGAGATGGCACGGCGGCGCCAGGATTGCGGCATGGGGAGCGGCACCATGTAGCGCGCCAGATCGAACACGTGCCTCAGATCGTACTGCACGCCGATGCGGGATTCGGCATGGGCGATGATCTTGTCCGCATCTTCCGGCGTGATGCTGATGGGGCGGCAGACGCGGATGTGATAGGGCGCCAGTTCAGCCAGGGGAAAGCGGCGCACGCCCTGCACCACATCAGCCTCTATGCACATGCCATCGCCGGCATAAAGCACCGCATGAGACCAAGTGGATTGGGTGAGATATTTGATGATGGCGCTGATGCGCAGATTGCCCTCCACCAGAATCACATCCGCCCTGTGCAACAGCCTTTGCAACACCGCGATATCCACCGGCAAGGCCGGCGGCATCTCAACTTCCTGAGTGAGAAAATCGGCGATCCAGCGACCGATGGTCCGGCGCAAGCGGTTCATGCGTTATGCCTTCTTGCGGGCCTTCACCGGTTTCTGCGCCAATAAAGGGGCGAGGAATTTGCCGGTGTAACTGCCTTGGATGGTAGCAATGACCTCCGGCGTGCCTGCGGCGATCACGCGCCCGCCGCCTGCCCCGCCTTCCGGGCCGATATCGATGATATAGTCTGCGGTTTTGATGACTTCCAGATTATGCTCGATCACAATGATGGTATTGCCTGCGTCCACCAGCGCGTGCAGCACCTCCAGCAGCTTGCGGATATCCTCGAAATGCAGGCCGGTGGTAGGCTCGTCCAGAATATAGAGCGTGCGGCCGGTGGCGCGCCGCGCCAGCTCCTTCGCCAGTTTGATGCGCTGGGCCTCGCCGCCCGAAAGCGTGGTGGCCTGCTGGCCAAGCTTGATATAGCCCAGCCCCACGCGGGCGAGGATGCTGAGCCGGTCGTGGATTTTCGGCACGGCTGAGAAAAACACCAGCGCCTCGTCCACCGACATATCCAGCACGTCAGCGATGGATTTACCGCGGAATTTCACCTCCAGCGTCTCGCGGTTGTAACGCTTGCCCTTGCAGGTGTCGCAGGTCACGAACACGTCCGGCAGGAAGTGCATCTCGATCTTCAGCACGCCATCGCCCTGGCAGGCTTCGCAGCGCCCGCCCTTCACGTTGAAGCTGAAACGCCCAGGCTTGTAGCCCCTCGCGCGGCTTTCCGGCATTTCAGAAAACCAGTCGCGGATGGGGGCAAACAAATCCGTATAGGTGGCGGGGTTGGAGCGCGGGGTGCGGCCAATGGGGGACTGGTCGATGTCGATGATCTTGTCGAGCTGCTCCATGCCGTCGATCTTCTCGAACGGCGCCGGCACCTCGCCCGAGCCCATCAGCCGGCGGGACAGCGCCTTGTAGAGCGTATCCACAACCAAGGTTGACTTGCCGCCGCCGGAAACGCCGGTGACGCAGGTGAACAGCCCCAGCGGAAACTCCGCCGTGACATCCTTGAGGTTATTGCCACGGGCGCCGACGAGTTTGATAATACGGTTCTTCTGTACCGGGCGGCGCATGGGCACGGGAATGGCGCGGCGGCCGGAAAGATAATCCCCCGTAATGGATTTTGGATTGGCCGCGACATCGCCCGGCGTGCCCTGTGCCACCACATGGCCGCCCGCAACGCCCGCCCCCGGCCCCATATCGATAAGATGGTCGGCAGCGCGGATGGCATCCTCATCATGTTCCACCACCAGCACGGTGTTGCCGAGGCGCTTCAGCCGCTCCAGCGTGCCCAGGAGCCGTTCATTGTCGCGCTGGTGCAAGCCGATGGAGGGTTCATCCAGCACATAGAGCACGCCTGTGAGACCTGAGCCAATTTGGCTGGCGAGGCGGATGCGCTGACTTTCCCCGCCCGACAAGGTGGCGGAGGAGCGCGCCAAAGTTAGATAGTTCAGCCCCACATCCAGCAGGAATTGCAGACGCTCCTCGATTTCCTTCAGGATTCGCCTGGCGATTTCAAGGCGCTGCGGGGTGAGCGTGGCGGCAACTTGGCCGAACCAGTCCCGCGCCGCGTCGATGGAAAGCTCCGCCACTTCGGCGAGATTCTTCTCCGCTACCTTCACCGCCAAGGCCTCCGGCTTCAGCCGCGCGCCATTACAGGTGCCGCACGGGCGCTCGGCATGGTAGCGGGAAAGCTCCTCGCGGGTCCAGGCGGAGTCCGTTTCCTTGTAGCGGCGTTCAAGGTTTTTGATGATGCCTTCAAAGGGTTTCGTCACGTTATAGGCACGCGCGGAATCCTTATAGGTGAATTTGATGTCTTCCTTGCCGGAGCCATAGAGGAAAACATCGCGCACATCTTCCGGCACATCCTCCCAGGCGGTGGTAAGCTTCACCCCATAATGCTTGGCAATGGCAGCGATGGTCTGGTCGTAATAAGGCGATTGCGTGCCAGCCCAGGGGGCGATGGCGTTGTCATTTAATGCGCGTTGCTCATCGGGAATGACCAGATGCGGATCGAAATAAATCTCGTGCCCTAGCCCGTCGCATGCTGGGCAGGCGCCGTGCGGAGAGTTGAAGGAGAAGAGGCGCGGCTCGATCTCCTCGATGGTGAAGCCGGAGACCGGGCAGGCGAAGCGGGACGAGAATACCGTGTGTTCGCGGCTGTCGGCGTTCTCGGCATAGACAATGCCATCCGCCAGACCGAGGGCCGTCTCGAAACTATCCGCCAGGCGCTGTTCAAGGCCCGGTTTCACCACCAGCCGGTCCACCACCAACTCAATATCATGCTTCAGGTTTTTCTTCAGCGCCGGAGCCTGGTCGATCTCGTAGATCTCACCGTCGATCCTGGCGCGGGTGAAGCCCTTGCGCTGAAATTCCGCCAGCTCCTTTTTGTATTCACCCTTGCGGCCGCGAATTACCGGCGCGAGCAGCAAAAGCCGCGTGCCTTCCTTCATCGCCATCACCCGGTCCACCATCTGGCTGACCGTCTGCGCCTCGATCGGCAGGCCGGTAGCAGGCGAATACGGCACCCCTGCCCTCGCCCAGAGCAGGCGCATATAGTCGTGAATTTCCGTGACCGTGCCGACAGTGGAGCGCGGGTTTTTCGAGGTGGTTTTCTGCTCGATGGAGATGGCGGGCGACAGGCCCTCAATGCTGTCCACATCCGGCTTGCCCATCAGTTCCAGGAATTGGCGCGCATAAGCGGAGAGGCTTTCCACATAGCGGCGCTGGCCCTCGGCATAAATGGTGTCGAACGCCAGCGAGGATTTGCCCGAGCCGGACAGGCCGGTGATGACGGTAAGCTGCTCACGAGGGATCTGGATGTCGATGTTTTTAAGGTTATGCTCGCGCGCGCCCCGCACGGTGATGAACCCCGCGCCCTTTTGTTCAACCGCCATGATCCATCCCGGATGTTCGTGATACGTTCTTGCAAGATAAGGGCAGCGCGCCCATAAAGCAACGCTGGTCTAAGGAGGCCGGATGCGCTATTCTGGAAGGCAATTTTGAGTTGTAGAGGTTGGTATGGCTGGCAGCGTAAACAAGGTGACAATCGTGGGCAATCTGGGGCGCGACCCGGAAATCCGGAATACGCAATCCGGCATGAAGATCGCCAATCTGGCGGTGGCGACCTCCGAGACCTGGAACGACAAGGCCAGCGGCGAGCGCAAGGAACAGACCGAGTGGCACCGCGTGGTCATCATGAACGACCGCCTGGGCGAGGTGGCGGAAAAATATCTGCGCAAGGGCTCCAAGGTTTATCTGGAAGGCAAGCTGCAAACCCGGAAATGGACAGACCAGTCCGGCCAGGAGCGTTACACCACCGAGATCGTCATCGGCCGCTTCAATGGTGAACTGGTGCTGCTGGACCGCGTCGGCGGCACAAGCAGCGGCGGTGAAGACTACGCACCGCGCGCGGCGCCCTCGGCACCTGCTGGCAAACCCGCCGCCCGCGCCGTGGGCGGCTGGGACGCACGCCCCAGCAATGATCTGGACGACGAAATTCCGTTCTGAGGCGTTCGATTGGCGGCACTGATTTGCGTGAACAAATATTAATCGCATTAACAGCCGCCGCCACATTCCCACCCTTTTTCATGCGCAATTCAGCCGGACCGTGCCGTCATCTGTGGTGCTGCTCGCATAAGTGAAGGAGTTTCAGATGGAGCGGAAAACTGCGGGCCTGCTTGGCGCCTTGGCCGGGCTGGCCACTTTGGGAGCCACGGGTGCCCAGGCGGCAACAGATGCCACCCTGAAACCAGGGCCGCTGGCTGTAACGTCTTATGCCGATCTTCTCCGGCCGATTCCCAACGCCACGGCGGCGCTGCAAACCCATAATGCGGAATTGATGGCGCGGGCAGCAAGCGCGCCCGTGGCCGAACCGGTGGATTGGGGTGGCAATGACCACCATCATCACCATCATCACCACCATAATTCATATTACCCGCCGCCGCCGGTGTATTACCCGCCACCACCACCGCCGGTGTATTACCCGCCACCGCCGCCACCGCCGTACTACCATCACCATCATCACAGCGGCGCGGTGATCGTGGTGCCGGGAATCGGTATTCAGATCAATTAAGTATCGTCTTCCGCCGCCCGGTCGCGCGCGCGGGCGGCACCGAGGATACGGCGGTAGGTTCCGTCGAACACGGTGTTGGTGGATGACGTCCAGCGGGTATCCTGGCCCAGCGTTTCCCGGCTGGCGTGGATGCGCCTGGACTGCATTTCCCGCTCGGCCGCCTCTTCCGTTCCCATTGGCTCCAGGGTGAACTGAGGCTCAGCGGGAAGGATGCAGATTTGCATGAACGGCTCACCAGGCCGGAACACATGCACAATGCCTTCAGGCGGGGCCTTGAACACCACGAAATTGATCATCGGCCACCAGGAGGTGCGCAGCAAAGCCGGAACGGCGAGTGGCACGTCGTTTGCGGCGCTGAGATAATAGCGCGGATGCGGCTCGGTGCGGATGGCGGTTCCCTCCGACACTTTCAGGTCCAGCAAAAGCTGATAGGTGTAAAAGCCCGCACCAAAGGCGCGGAAGGGCGGCCATTGCAGGCCGGGGCTGGGCGCAGGGCCGAAATCGCCATCGAAAATGAAATTTCCACCCTGGCATGAAACCCGCAGCTCGGTCTCATACGGGTAGAAAATCTCAATCCCATATTGCGCGCCTTCAACAAAGGGCAGGCAATGCCAGCCTTGCTCGTGCGCGCCATCCTGCCGGGGCTGCTTTTCACCGCCCCACCCCGGCACCTCAACCTTCGTGCGGCGAAGGGCAAGGCGCGGCTGATACAGACGGTATTTGACAATGCTCATGATCACATTCCCAGGAGGCCGGTGGGGTAAAACTGTAAAATGGCCTCTACAGCACGGCGTTTGCCCGAAGCAAATATGATCCATCCGCGCCGGACCAGCGTATTATGCGCATGACAACACACTTACGCGCACAAAGCTGGCGGCTTGCGCTGCTGTTACTGCTTCCTCTGGCTGGCTGCGCCACGGGCCAAGCCAGTCGGCAACAGGCCCACGAGCCTGTGAAAAACGTGGACATGGCGCGGCTTTATACCGGGCGATGGTATGAGATTGGCCGCAAGCCAACGAAACTGACGGATGGCTGCGTGGCCGGCACAACCTCGTACCTAGCAAATGCAAGAAACCAACTCGTGCAACGCGATGCCTGCCGGACCGGCACACCCCAGGGCAAAGAGCGCGCTTTCCAGGGCACGGTTGCCGTGCTGGACCCCGGTTTGAACAATAAAATTCTCGTGCGCTACCGGGTTTGGGGGGTTTTAACCGTACCTTATACGTACTGGATCCTGGACCATGGTAGACATTACGGCTGGTTTATTGTCGCCACCCCAGATTTGAGCATCGTGTCCATGCTCACGCGCAATCCCAGCCCGCCCCAAAGCGAAGTGGATGAATTGACGGCACGGGTTAGAGCCCTGGGTTATGACGGGCCGCTTGAGTATCCGGCGCGGTTTCCGGCAAAGATCGGGGGTTAAAGCCGGCGCTTTACCGCGGCCGAAAGTGCTGGGTTTTCCTCAGCACTGCCTGCGACAACGCCGTGCCGGTCCGCCAGGCTGCGGTTCTGGCTTTGCTTGGCCTTGCCCTCCAGCCTGGTGATGGTGAGCACCAGCCCGACAATGGCTTTCAACTGCGCCGCGATGTAATCATCCGGCGCATCAGCAACCGCCCAGGGGTGCACCCGGCCTTGCTCGTGCCGGTTTGTTAAAGCGCTTACGATCTCCAGCAGGGGCGCTGGTTCCTCGACGATCAACAGCTTACCCGTGGCGTGCACGATGCTGTAGTTCCAGGTGGGCACCACCCTCCCGGTTTCCTGCTTGGTGGCGTACCAGGAAGGGCTGACATAGCCATCCTCGGCCACGAAAATCGCCAGCGACTCCTGGTCCGGGTCAAAATCCCGCCAATGGAAATTTCCCTTCGCCACATGGCCGATCAGCCTGTCTGGCGCCTGGAACAAAAGCGGCAGGTGCGTGGCCAGCAGCCCGCCGCCGCGCGCTGGTGAAACCAGCACCGGCAGCGAGGCCGCACGCATAATGGCCTCAAGTTCTTCCTGGCGTTTCTCAGCAAAAGCGGGCGGGTTGTACATGGCTCACCCCTCCTTCAGCCGCGCAAGATAGCGCGCATAAAGCCGGCTGGCCACCAGCCCCGGCGCGCCATTGCCTACCGGCACGCCGTCCAGCGCAATGATGGGCTTCACGAAGCTGGTGGCGCTGGTGATAAAAACCTCCCGCGCGCCGCGTAGCGCCTCCAGCGAAACGCCTTCCTCACGGAATTCCAACCCTTCCGCCGCCACATCCTCCAGCACCGCCGCACGGGTGCAGCCGGGCAGCACGTGATGGTCCAGCCCCCTGGTGCGCAGCACATTGTCCGCGCCCACGACCCAGACTGAGCTGGACGCACCTTCTGTCACCATGCCCGCCGAGTCGAACAGAATGGCTTCCAGCGCCCCGGCCCGCTTTGCCGCTTCCCGCGCCAGCACGTTGGGCAGGAGGTTGATAGATTTGATGTCGCACCGCCCCCAGCGTTCATCGGCCAGGGTGATGGCGGCAGCACTCCAGCCATCCAGCATCTGCGGCGGCTCCGGCTTGGGCCGCACGGTCAGCACCAATGCGGGGCGCGGAACCGGGTGAGGGAAAGCATGGTCCCGCCGCGCCACGCCCCGCGTGAGTTGCAGATAAACCAGCCCTGTTTCCACCCGGTTGCGGCGCATCAGCTCATGGATCACCACGCGCAGCGCCGCCTCACTCATTGGTGCGGCCAGGCTCATTTCCTTACGGCTGCGTTCCAGCCGGGCGAAATGCAATGCTTCGTCGATGAGCCGGCCGCGATAGGCGAAAAACACCTCATAGATGCCATCGCCAAACTGATAGCCCCGGTCCTCGATATTCACCGTGGCATCGGCCAGCGGCAGGTAACGCCCATTCACATAGGCGATACGCGGCATGGCTTCAGGCAGCCCTCATGGCGTGTTCGGCGGCCATCTTGGCCTGCTTGAACTGGTCCGGCGGCAGATAGGCCGAAAGAATTTCCTCCGGGGTACCGTCCGCGTGCACGCGCCCGGCATCCATCCAGATCAGCCGGTTGCACCATTGCATGAGAATGGCGGCGTTATGGGAGGACAGCACCAATATCTCGGCGCTGCCCACCATGGTTTCCAACCGCTCCCGCGCCTTGCCCAAAAACGCCGCGTCGCCGGCCAATATCCATTCATCCATCAGCAGAATTTGCGGATGAATGGCCGTGGCCAAAGCAAAACCCAGCCGCACGATCATGCCCGAGGAGTAAGTGCGCACCGGCAGGCTGAGGAAATCCCCCAGCTCCGAGAATTGCGCTACATCTTCCTGCAGGATTTTGATCTGCGCATCGGTGTAACCGTTAAAGAGCGCGCGCATCCGGATGTTTTCATTACCGGTCAGCTCGAAATTCATCCCCTGGCCGGGGTCGAGCAGCGCCGTCACCGCACCGTCGATCACCATCCGTCCGGCCGCGGGCTCATAAATGCCCGCCATGGTGCGCAGCAGCGTGGTTTTGCCCGCGCCGTTGGAGCCGATGAAGCCCAGCCGATCGCCGGTATTCAGGGTAAAGGACACATTGCGCAGCGCCTCCACCGTCAGCCGGTGCTTGGCATCCTGCCCCATCCGCCCGGAGGCGGCGGCAAACACGGTTTTCTTCAAGCTACGGCTTTCCCCATGGTAGAGCGGAAAAGCAACCGAGACATTTTCAACCAGCAGCTTGGCCAAAGTTCACACCCAGTATGGAATGCGCGGCCGTGCGCGCACGAAAAGCAGGAAAGCCGCCACCACCAGCACAGCGGAAGCGCATAGCGCGTTGATCCAGGCGCTGACATCCACCGGCAGGCCCAACAACGGGCCGCGCACAATTTGCAGCAGGCCGAAAAACGGGTTCATGTCGATCAGCGCCACGCTGAGGCCAAGCCCCCGGTGCACCAGCATGGCCGGGCTCCACATGATCGGCGTGATGTAGAAGGCGATCTGCATGATGCTGGCGACAATCGGCGGCACATCACGGTAGCGCGCACCCACCATCCCCAGCAGCAGGGCCGCGGCGAAGGCATCCAGTACCCATAGCGCCAGCGCGGGCACTTCGCTCAACACCGACCAGGTAAGGTGCGATGGGTAGATGAGGAACACCACCACAATAACAGCCAAATTATGCGCCAGCACCAACAGGTTGCGCACAACAACCCTGGCCGGGTGCACCGTATGCGCCATCCGCTGGGCCCGGATCATGTCAGCCGAGGTGGAAAAGCATGTCGCCCCCTCGGCGGTGATCACGTTGATGAAATTCCACAGCACCAGCGAGATGGCAAGAAACGGCAGATACGCCGCGACATCCTGATGGAACAGCCGGGAATAGACGAAGCCGATGGCGCCGATCATCACCGCGGTGGACAGCGTGAGCCAGAAAGGCCCCAGCAGCGAGCCGCGATAGCGGAGCCGGATGTCAAACAGGCTGAGTGTCCATACCAGGGGCCAGAGGCGTAGGCTCTCCCGCAAATCCTGCACGGCCGCCGCCGCACGGTCGCGCCAGCAATGAGATGCCGCGATAATGACGGGCTGGGGGGAAGGCCTGGCGGGTCGCAAAAGGCCAGCCTCAGCCTGGCCGGAATCCGGCGCGAGCATATTCATGTGCTGCCGATAGCCGAACCGGGCCGCGGCTTCAACGGCTGCCTTCATACATGACAGGGAGTTTATGCCAGCGGCCCAAGCGAACCTGGGTTTTCCAGAACGTTACACGCTTGCCACCGGTCAACGGGCGATGATGCGCAATTGCGGCGTTTCGCTGATCAACACATCCGCCCCCGGCGCGAGCGCGGACATCGCGGTCCCGGGTGGCGCCACCAAAGATTTTACCGACCCATCGGGCATCTGCACCACAACCTCCTGCGCCGTCGCGTTTTGCCCGGCAGCTGGTTCGCCCAGGGTTTGCAGCACCTGCCCCAGCGCCAGCCCAGCCGAAACCTGCCGCACCGCGAGCACCCTGGCCGGGTAAAGTTGCTGCTCTGGTGCCGCCACCTGGCGTACGGCGGGGTGCGGTGCCGCACAGCCCGCCAGCAGAACAAGGCCGCCCGAAAGAAACAGAATCGCGGAGATGCGCATGGCTGAAGGCTAGCACGGCCGCCGCGGCATCTGATAGCGCCGGGCCATGCAGGTTTTTCTTGCCCACAGATTCGGCCTAGTTTAAGAGGTTACAATGCCTTTTTTAAGCCATCATTGAGCGAAATACCATAACGCAATGGTGGGCAGGCTGCGTGGAGGCTTTAAACCTTGGGTGCAAGCAGAATCCTGGACCGCGGCTTTTTGCAAAAAGCTGCAAGATTGAAGCCTGGGCTTGCAGCCGGTGGCATTGGGTTGGCGTTGCTTTCCGCCTGCGCCGGGGGTGAGCATGGCGCTGGCTACACCAGCGAGACCACCGCCTATTACCTCGCACATGCCGCGCATAATTATAACCCGCCTGGCCCGCCGGGCGACCCCTGGGGGCCGTATATCCAGATCGCCGCCCAGCATTTCGACGTGCCGGCGATGTGGATCCGCCAGGTGATGCGTGTGGAATCCGGCGGGCATGAATATAGCGGCGGGCATCTTATCGTCTCTTCCGCCGGGGCGATGGGGCTGATGCAGCTCGAACCCGGCACCTACCAGGAAATGGCAGAGCGTTACGGCCTCGGTGATGATCCGTTCAACCCCTATGACAATATCATGGCGGGTGCGGCCTATATCCATGAAATGTACCAGATCTACGGCTCGCCAGGGTTTCTGGCCGCCTATAACGCCGGGCCTGGGCGGCTTGATTCCTTCATCAACAGCCATGAACCCCTGCCGGACGAGACGATCAATTACGTCGCGATGATCGCCCCGAATATCGACGGCTATTATCCGCAGCGCCGCTCCACCGCGGACGAGCTGGCGTTGAACACCGAGCCCATGGGCGGCGGCGGCATTCTGCCGAGCGGCTTCACGCCCGAGGCGCCAACCCCCGCAGAGCTTTCCGCCCCGGTGCAAATCGCCTCGCTGGCGCCGGTTTCCACACCAGTTGAAGACGATTCACCCGCGCCCGTCACGGTGCCGGTTTCTTCCATCATGCCGCAGGTGGCGCAAATCCAGACCGCGCAGGCGCAAAGCATGCCGGTGCAGAATGTGCCGGTGCAGGTGGCATCCATCCAGCCGCCGGTGCCCATGCCCCCATATGTGCCAGCACCGCCCCCTGCCCCGGTTGTGCATTATGTGCCAGCGCCTCCGCCCGCACCTGTGCGCATGGCATCCAGCTCAGCCATTTACACGCCCTACAGCGCCCCGCTGCCTCCACCACCGCAAATCAGCCAGCATAATTTCTCGCTTATCCCGCCCGCCATGGCGGATACACCGCCAGCGCAGGACGTGTCTTTCAATTCCGGCCATCATAGCTGGGGCATCCAGGTGGGGGCGTATGACAGCCCCTCCAACGCCAGGGCAGCCCTGGGCATGGCGGAACTCACCGGCGCCAGTATCCTTACCCGGGCACAGCCGGTGGTGATGACCATCCACACCGGCAGCGGCACCAAATATCGCGCCCGCTTCGTGGGGTTGCAGCATGAAGAGGCGGTGAATGCCTGCACCCGCCTCTCCGGCGGGCCAACCGGCTGCGTGGTGCTCTCGCCGGACGCGCAGTCCTGAGCGCCTGAGCCCTTACACCGCGCCGTTGGCGAGCAGCGTGGCGCGTACCGCATCTTCTGGCACATCGCCGCTGGTGAAGGCCCGGCCAATGCCGCGTGTGAGCACGAAATGTAACTTGCCGCCGCGATTTTTCTTGTCCAGCTTCATATGCGCCAGCAGATGTTCGGCGGGCAGGTCCGCAATCCGCACTGGCAGCCCAGCCTCAGTCAGATGCTGGGCGATGCGCGGCGTGTCCTCCTGCGGGGCCAGGCCCAAAGAGGCGGAGAGATGTGCGGCCAGCACCAGCCCGATGGCCACCGCCTCGCCATGCAGCAGCCCGCCGCCATAGCCGGTTTCGGCCTCCAGCGCATGGGCGAAAGTGTGGCCCAGATTCAGCAGCGCGCGGCCATCATTCGGCTTGGTCTCGCGCTCGTCATCGCCCACCACGCCAGCCTTGAACCGCACGGCGTACTCGATCGCCTCGGCCAGCGCATCTTTGTCTCCGGCCAGCAGCGCCGCGCCGTGCGCCTCGCACCATTCGTAAAACGCGGCATCGGCGATCAGCCCGGCCTTCACAATCTCGGCGTAGCCTGCTGCACGCTCCCGCCGCGGCAGCGTTTCCAGCACGCCAGTATCGGCCAGCACCAGCAGCGGTTGGTAAAACGCGCCGATCAGGTTTTTGCCATGCACGGAGTTGATGCCGGTCTTGCCGCCCACGGAGCTATCCACCTGCGCCAGCAGGGTGGTGGGGATTTGCACGAACGGCACGCCCCGCATGGCGGCAGCGGCGGCAAACCCCGCCAGATCCCCCACCACCCCGCCGCCCAGGGCGATGATGGTGGTTTTGCGGTCTATCTTCGCGGCCAGCAGATCATCCATCAGCGCCTGGAAAGAGCTGAAGCTCTTGGATGCCTCGCCCGGCTTCACGGTGAAGCTTTCATGGGCGATGCCAACCTCCTCCAGGCTGGTTTGCAGCGTGGGCAGATGCAGCTTCGCCACGGTCTCATCCGTCACGATGAAGCAGCGCGGCTGCGGCAGCAGCGGCGCCATCAGCGCCCCGGCGCGCGCCAATAGCCCTTCGCCGATCAGCACGTTGTAACTGGCGTCGGAAAGTTTCACCTCCACCTTGCGGGGCGGTTGATAGCGCTCAACGGCTTGGGCGACTTTGGCGGTGGTCACGTGCTGGGGGTCCTCTGATCCGTCGATGATGATATCCGCCAGCGCATAAACCGGGCTGCGCAACGCGGAAAGCTGTTCCAATATCTCGGCCGGATTGCCGGCATTCAGCAAGGGCCGGTGGGTACGCCCGGCGGTGCGCTGCACCAGCACCGGCACGGGGCAGCGCAACCAGACAGAGGTGGCGCGCTTGGCAATGGCGGCGCGGGTCTCTGGGTCCATGAACGCCCCGCCGCCGGTGGCCAGCACGATCCGCCCATTGCTGAGCAAACGCTGGATCACCCGTTTTTCTCCGGCACGGAACGCGGCCTCGCCATGGGCCTTGAACATCTCGGCAATACTCATCCCCGCCGCGCGCTCGATCTCCTCATCGGCATCATGGAAAGGCAGGCCAAGCAGTGCGGCCAGGCGCTTGCCGATGGCGGTTTTGCCCGCGCCCATAAGGCCGACCAGCACGATGCTGCGCTGAGAGACCGGGGCAATTTGACTATTGAGTGGCATCGGCGCGCAGGCTTATCACATAGCGGAGATGACGCCAGATGGAAGCGTGGAAGCCTTTTTGGAAATGCTGGCCGCCGAGCGCGGGGCGGCGGCCAACACGTTGGCCGCTTATCTGGCGGATCTAGATGATTTCTCAGGGTTTCTTGGCCGCGCCAGGCCGGTTTCCCACGCCAGCGCGGGCGATGTCGCGAGGTATATGCAAAGCCTTGGCAGCTGCGGCATGGCGGCCAGAACCCAGGCGCGCAGGCTTTCGGCCCTGAAGCAATTCTTCCTCTTTCTGCTGCGCGAGGGCGCCAGAGAGGACAACCCCGCCGCCGAGGTGAGTGCGCCCAAGCTGCCCAAAGCCTTGCCGAAATATTTGAGCGAGAGCGAGGTGGATTCGCTGCTGGCGGCCGCACGTGGCATGGAAGGGCTGCCGGGGCTGAAAGCTCAGGCGGGGCTGGAAATTCTCTACGCCACCGGGTTGCGCGTGACGGAGATGCTGTCGCTGCGCGCCGGTGCCCTCACCACCGACGCGATGATGCTGCTGGTAAAGGGCAAAGGCGGGAAGGAGCGCATGATCCCGCTGTCGGACGCCGCGCGCACCGCCGCCGCCGCCCTGCGCGCCGGCTCACCGCTCAAGGCGCGCTACCTCTTTGCCGGGCGGGATATTTCTCAGCCCATGACCCGCCAGGGCTTCGCGCTATTGCTGAAACAGGCCGCGATTGAAGCAGGGCTGGACCCGGCAAGACTGTCCCCGCACGTGCTGCGCCATTCCTTCGCCTCGCACCTGCTGGCGCACGGGGCGGATTTGCGGGCGCTGCAAAAACTGCTCGGCCATGCGGACATCGCCACCACCGAGATTTATACCCATGTGCTGGCGGAACGGCTGCAAAAGCTGGTACAGGCGCACCACCCTTTAGCCGCTAAACCGGCAGGCGGCTGAACAGCTCCAGCCTCAGCCTTGTAAACAACGTGCCACGCGGGCGGGTTTCATACGCGCGGATATAATCGCGCATCGCCTCCGGCATTTTACGCGGGGCCGCAACCGGCGCGGCACAGCCCTGGCGCATGCCCGCCCAGGCCGCGCCAAAACAGCCATGCCGGGCCGCGATCAGCCCATACCCCAGCAGCCAGGGCGCCAAAGCCAGCCAGCCCTGCCGCCACTTGCGCGCGATAACCAGCCGGTTGCGGATAAAATGCACCATCCGCGCGCCCTGCCAGCGCACCCGACCCTCGGCGGCGGGGGCATGGATCACCGCCAATTGCCCGTCATAAGCCACCCGCCAGCCGCGCGCGATGGCGGCCAGGCAGAAATCATACTCCTCCCAGGTGAAGAAGAAGCTCTCGTCGTAACCGCCCACGGCTTGCCAGGCGGCACGGCGGATGGCGTGTCCGGCGCCAACAAAGGTGGTGGCGGCAAACCGGCCCCGGTGGCGCGGTAGCAGCGCCTTGGGGTAACCCCAGCTTGTGAGGTCCGGCCCTTGCCCATCCGCCGCCAGAATGCAGAAGCCGATGGCGCCCAGCTCTGGTGTGTTTTCAAACCGCCGCAGCGCGCCCGCCACCACATATTCATCGGCAAAGCGGGCATCGTTATCCAACCCCACGATCATCCGCCCATGGCCAAGAGCTGCCAGCATATTACGCCCGGCCGCCACGCCGCGGTTTTCCGCCGCGGCGTACAGCGCGAAGCCCGGCCTCTGGCCAAAACGCGCCGCCAGAGCGTGCAACATATCCGCGTCAGAGCCCTGGTCCAGCACCGAAACACGGAACCGCCCGCCTCTCTGCGTCAGCGCGGATTCGATGGCGGTTTTCGTTTCCTCCAGCCGCCCCAGGCACAGAATGGTGATGTCAGCATCGTACGCGCTCGGGGCGGACCTCTGGCCAGCCAGCAGGCGCGGCGCCTCAGCAGGCATTGGCCTGGCCAAAAAGCACCGGCAAGGTACGCAGCAGAATCGCGATATCCAGCCCCACGGACCAGTTCTGGATATATTCAAGGTCGCTGGCCAGCCGGTGCTCCAGCGCGGTGAGGCTGCGCGTCTCGCCCCTTTGCCCGCGCACCTGCGCCAGCCCGGTGATGCCCGGCTTCACCCGGTGGCGCAGCCGGTAGAGTTTCAGCGCGTTTTCAAAGCTGATGCCTTCCACCGTGGTTTCCGGCGCGTGCGGGCGCGGGCCAACCAGCGACATCTCCCCGCGCACCACATTCACCAGCTGCAGCAATTCATCCAGCGAGGTGCGGCGCAAGACGCGGCCAAGGGGCGTAACCCGGGCATCGCCCAACCGGGCCTGTGCAAACGCGACGCCCGGCGCGTGCCGCATGGTGCGGAATTTCAGCACCGTGAACGACTGCCCTTGCGCGCCGACCCGGCGCTGGCGGAAGATCACCGGGCCCGGGCCGCTGGCACGCACCGCCAGAGCGATGATACCCAACAGCGGCGCGCACAGCACCAGCAACAGCGAGGCAACGGCGACATCAAACCCCCGCTTCACTATATGCCGGGAAGTGATCAGCTCGTCTGTTACCACCGGCACCAGCTTGCAGCCGCCGGTGCGGGCGCACAGCATCTCAGGCAAATTGGCGGTGAGGTCGAAGGCAAGCCAGATCCGCGCCGGGTAGGTCAGCAGCTCCTGCAGCAGGGCTTTCTGCGGAGCATGGTCGAAGGCGTCCAGCGCGGGGTGATGGACAAACACCACATCCTGCACGATCTGGCCGGAAAAATTCTGCAAAAGCTCGGCGGCATCATGCAGTTCTGGCCAGGCGCCCGGCTCACGCGGGGCAGAGAGATACAACACCCCGGCAATGCGGGAGGGCAGGTTTCGCTCCGCCAGCGCCAGGGCGAGGTCAGGCGGGCAACGGTCGTAGCACACCACCAGCGTGGCACCAGCGCTGGCGGCGGCGGCATGGGCGGGCAAAGCCACGCGGATGAGCAATAGCAGCACGGGCGTGGCGGCAAGGTCTGGCAAAGTCCAGTGCCGGAGCAGAATGCCCGGATGGTTCAGCAGCACCGCCAGCCCCAGCAGCGCAATGGCGGTGACCAGAAAGGAGGTGGCGACGATGCCACCCTGGCCCCAGCGTTCCTTGGTTGTGTATCCGCCATGAGACGCGGCGAGCCCGACCGCAAAAGCCGCCAGAATGGCCCAGAAAAACAGATAACGCGGCAAATATTCGGTGGCCTGCCCCAGCGCCGCGCCCAGCAGCGGCAACACCAGGATGACGGCTATATCCAGCGCTGGCAGAGCCCAGCCGGAGACAATCGGCAAAAAATCAACGTAAGGTTGTGCCGCTAAACGGGCTTTCCCTGAAGATCTGGCGTTGGCGCGAATCTCAACCACAAGCAACCGCCCCCTGGTTGCAATAGTTAACGTTTCATTACTTAAAGTTGAGTTAGCGGAAAACGAAACGCTTGGAAAGCAGGTAGTTGAAAATAAGTCCGGCGGCAGACCCCGCGGCAATGCCGATGACCGGATGCTTCACCACCAGCGGCGAAAACGCCACCAGCAGAAAAAAAGTGCCGCGGTTAAAAACGAAACCCACGGCATTGGCGATGAGGAATTTCACCCACTGCACATGCGCCGCGGCATGGTCCACATGCCGGAAGGTCCAAAGCCGGTTAATGATCCAGTTGATCGTCGCGGCGACAAGAAAGCTGCACGTGCCCGCGATGTAAAGGCTCACGAAGGGCCGGAGCAGATAGACCGTGCCGGTATCCCACACAAACCCCAGCGTGCCGACGATACCGAAACGGATGAAGGATTCAGAAACCCCCAGCCGCGCGATGAGCCCCACCAGCCTGTCCAGCAGGTCCAGCGGGTTCATCGCGGTGCCCGCTTCCGGTTCAGCTGGCAAACGGGTCCTGCATCAGAATGGTATCGTCACGCTCCGGGCTGGTGGAGAGCAGTGTGACCGGCGCTTCCACCAGTTCCTCGATGCGCTTCACGTATTTGATCGCTCCGGCGGGAAGCTGCCCCCAGCTGCGGGCACCCTGGGTGCTGTCGCTCCAGCCTTCCATCACCTCATAAACCGGCTGCGCCGCCGCCTGGGCCGCCATGGCGGCAGGCAGATATTTATAGTGCGTTCCGTTAACCGTGTAGCCGGTGCAGATTTTCAGCTCCTTGAAGCCATCCAGCACGTCCAGCTTGGTCAGCGCCAGCCCCTGAATGCCGCCCACCTTCACCGCCTGGCGGACCATCGCCGCGTCAAACCAGCCGCAGCGGCGCTTGCGGCCTGTTACTGTGCCAAATTCATGCCCGCGCTCACCCAGCAACTGACCGATCTCGTCATGCAGCTCAGTCGGGAACGGCCCAGCGCCCACGCGCGTCGTGTAGGCCTTGGCAATGCCGAGTACGCGCCCAGCCGCATCCGGCCCCATGCCGCTGCCCGCCCCCGCCGTGCTGGCCACGGTATTGGAGGAGGTGACAAACGGATAGGTGCCGTGATCGACATCCAGCATCACCGCCTGTGCGCCCTCGAACAAAATCTTTTCGCCCTTGGCTTTCGCCTCGGCCAGGCGCTCCCATACCGGCTCCGCGAAGGGCAGCAGCTTGGGTGCCAGGGCCAGCAAATCAGCCAGCAGATCCTCTTTTTTAAAGGTCGGCGCGCCCAGGCCCGCCAGCAGCGTGTTATGGTGCAGCAGCAGCTCGTCCAGCTTGGCGGAAAGCGTCTCCGGCTCGGCCAGGTCGCAGATGCGAATCGCCCGACGCGCCACCTTGTCCTCATAAGCGGGGCCGATGCCGCGCCCGGTGGTGCCGATTTTACGGTCGCCGCGGGCGGCTTCGCGGGCGGCGTCCAGCGCCGCGTGCAGAGGCAGAATCAGCGGCGCGTTTTCAGCAATGCGCAGCGTCTCGGGTGTAACTTTCACCCCTTGGGCCGCCACGCGGCCAATTTCGGCCAGCAGCGCGTTCGGGTCCACCACCACGCCATTGCCGATGATGCCAAGCTTGCCGCTTACCACGCCGGAGGGCAGCAGCGAAAGCTTATAGGTCTGGTTGCCCACCACCAGCGTATGCCCGGCATTATGCCCGCCCTGGAAGCGCACCACGATATCGGCGCGGCTGGCCAGCCAGTCCACAACCTTGCCCTTGCCCTCGTCGCCCCACTGGGCCCCGATGATTGTTACGTTGGTCATTGCAAAATCCTACTCAGGAGAGGGCGGTTATCGCGCCGTCGAAGAACAAATGGGTACAGCCAAGACGGCGGGCTTCATCGCCCGGGGCGGCTTCTGGCGCAAGCCCCGGCACAGTGGCATAGCCCTCGGCGCGGGCCTTTTGCGCCTGCACGGGGCTGGTGCCGTGCGGCAAATACAGCCTTGGCCGCAGCGCCACCGGCGGCGCCAGGCGGATGATATGGTCCGGAAACAGGGTGATGCCCGTTGCGGGCTCGGCATCGCCGCAAAGGTAGCGCCCGCCCCGGCCCAGCTCCATCTGCTGGCCGGTGGCGAAAAGCGTCATGGAAATGCCGGTATGATAGCGGTAGCCGCGGAATTCCACCGGGTCCACGGTAAGCGGCAGGCTGGGCCGCACCGCCTGCACGGCGGCCACCACATCGGCCAGGCGCTCAGCCTGGGCACGCCCGGCTTCCGGCAAACCAGCCGCCAGCAGGGCAGGCACGGCGCGGGCGGCAGGGCCACTGGCATCCAGCAGGTTCAGCAACAGCGTGGTCTGGGTGCCACCAAGCTCAGCCACGGCGGCGGCATCCTTGCGGTCCAGCGCGTGGGCCAGTGCGGGGTGCAGGTGAGCGGGCACCGCATCCAGCAGGCTCGGCACCAGGCGGGGGATGGTGAGGTCGATGGAAAGCTCCTTCAGCCCCACCGCCTCCAGCGCGGCAATGGCGGTGAGGATGATCTCCGCGTCGGCGGCGGCGGTATCATTGCCGATCAGCTCGATCCCGGCCTGGGAGAGCTGACGTTCCGGCTGCATCTGGGTGCCACGCACCAGCAGCACCGGGCCGGAATACGCCAGGCGCAGCGGGCGCTGGGCAGCGGCCATACGGCTGGTGGCCAGCCGGCCGATCTGCGGCGTGGTGTCCGCCCGCAGGCCCATCATGCGCTGGCTTTCGGGGTCCATCAGCCGGAAGGTCTGGTCTGACGTGGCGGCACCGGGCCCCGCGAAGAGGGAATCCTCAAACTCCAGCAAAGGCGGGGTGACGCGCTGATAGCCGTGGGCGGCGAAGCAATCCATGATCGCTTCGGCGGAGCGCGCCTGGCGTTCGGCCTCCGGCGGCAGCACATCGGCAAGCCCGGCAGGCAGCAAGGCGGGATGGGTGGTTGGCGTTTCGTTCATCTTCAACCCAGTGATTGGCGCGGCGCTATAACATCATGCGCCAGCACGGCCAATGGACGGGTGCGCAACGCTGGGTTAAGCAGCAAAACAACAACCTTACCGAGTGTTAATAAATTGCTTTTCAACAGCAAGCTGTTCATTCTGGGCTTTCTGCCGCTGGCTTTGGGAGGGTTTTTGGCGCTGGGGCGGCGAAAGACGGCGCTTTGGTGGCTGCTGGGGTGCAGCCTGGTGTTTTATGGCTGGTGGAAGCCCCCCTTGCTGGCGCTGCTGCTGGGCTCCATCGGGGTGAATTATGCGCTGGCCGGGCTGGCGCGGCGCAAGGCCTGGCTGGTGGCAGGGCTGGTGTTCAATCTCGGGCTGCTGGGGTGGTTTAAATATGCCGGCATGTTCGGGGTGCCGGGCATCGTGCTGCCGTTGGGAATATCTTTTTTCACCTTCCAGCAGATCATGTTTCTGGTGGATACGTATCGCGACCAAACCAAACCGCCGCCTTTTCTGGATTATGCCTGTTTCATCGCCTTCTTTCCGCACCTCATCGCCGGGCCGATCATGCGGCCCAGCCACATATTGCCGCAGCTTGCGGCACTGGCGCCACGGCGGGAGGTGCAGGCGAGGCTGACGGAAGGCGTTGAGATTTTTCTGCTTGGGCTGGCCAAAAAGATCGTGCTGGCGGATGGACTTTCGCGCTTCACCGACCCCGGCTTCGCCGCGGCGGCGCGGGGGGATGCAATCTCCTTCATCGAGGCATGGGTGGCGCTGCTGGCTTATGCGTTGCAGATCTATTTCGATTTCTCTGGCTATTCAGACATGGCGATCGGCCTCGCCAGAATGTTCGGCATCAGCTTTCCGCTGAATTTCCGCTCTCCTTATCAGGCCAGCGACATCAGCGATTTCTGGCGGCGCTGGAACATCACGCTGAGTATGTTCCTGCGGGATTATCTCTACATTCCGTTGGGCGGAAACCGGCATGGCGAGGGCAAGCGCATCCGCAATTTAATGGCGACGATGCTGCTGGGCGGCTTGTGGCATGGGGCGGCATGGCGGTTTATGCTGTGGGGCGGGCTGCATGGTGTGTTTCTGATCATCCATGGCTGGTGCAAGGGATTACGGATTCCGCGCCACGCCTCCTGGTTCATCACCCTGGCGTCGGTAACATTGGCATGGGTGCCGTTCCGCGCCACGAATTTCAACGCGGCGGTGGAGATGTATCGCGGGTTGTTTGGGCTGAACGGGCTGGCAGTGCCCGCGATGCTGGCAAAGATGATTCCATTTGGCCATGTGGTGCCAGTGCTGCCCTGGCTTGGCGATGCACGCAGCATGAGCTTGCCGCAGGGTTTACTGTTGCTGAGGGTGGGTTGGTTCGTGGCGCTTTGTCTGCCTGATTTACACAGCATGGGCATAAAGCGGCGCAGCGTGGCGCTGATGGCAAGTTTTGCCTTCAGTATGCAAGCGCTGTTCTTCGCGCCAGCGGCAATTCCGTTTTTGTATTTCCAGTTCTGATGAAAAGATTGCTGATTTGCGCTGCCGCTTCGGTGGTGCTGTATCTGTTGCTGTTCGGGCTGGTGCTGAAACGGCCGCTCTCACTGGGGCCGCTGCTTCTGGAAATAACACAGAAACAGGCACGGCTGGCCACCCTGCCCTCACCAAAACTGGTGATTCTTGCTGGCTCCAACGGGCCTTATTCGCATAGCTGCGCGGTGATGGGGCCGATGCTGGGCATGCCGTGCGAAAATGCCGGCATTGCGGTGGGGATCGGGCTGGACGAGATTTTCGCCCGCTACGCGCCCACGCTGCATGCGGGCGATGTGGTTTATATGCCGATGGAGCTTGAGCAATACGCGATGACCGCAGCGCAATATCGGGCCTTGGTGGATGGCGCGATGCTACTGCGGCACGACCCAGCAATGCTGTGGCATTTGCCTCTGGGCCGGGATTTGGGCGCGCTGTTCTGCTGCACATTGGCGGACGGGCTGGAGGCAATTGCGGAAATGCCACTGTCGGCGTTGGGGGTTCGCAACGGAGCAAAAATGTTGGCGGCGGAATATAATGCGCAGGGGGACCGGGTGGATAATAATCTGGCCGGGGCAGATAAAACGCTGCTGTCTGGTCCTGCCCGGGTGGAACCTTCGGCAGCGGCAATTCAAGACGGTTACGGCACGAAACTGATTGCGCGGTTTGTAGCGCAGGAGCGAGCGAAGGGTGTTGTGGTGATTGGCGGTTGGCCGACGGAGTTTGTTGATGCACGG
>JAGWZS010000009.1 GCA_018971905.1 Rhodospirillales bacterium
TGAATCTTTCTGTATCGGCCTAGTTCTTTTCCATCAGGCCCGAAGACGATGGAAGTGTTATAGATGCGCCCGTCCTCAAGCTCGCCGATTGACCCGCCATGAATATGCAGACCATGTTTGATCGCGGTCAGGCGAAGAAACTCATACGCTTCTCCCCCCGCGTCTCCCGGACGTGGGAAAGCCTCTGCGGCGGCGAATTTCTGGGCGCGGGTGCCGCCAAGGCACGTCCACATCTCCGGCAATATAACGAGATCAACCGCCTGGCTTGCCAAAGCCTGTTCGATCAACGCGCGAGCCTGAGCAATGTTCTGCTCCTTTTCTGCCCCCGGCGACATTTGAATGACGGCAATCCGCATCTCAACCCTCAATTTGCCTCAGGCTATCATAGACCGGACATGCGTTACAATTACGCGCCCGCAGGGCCGCGTGAAGGGTTCAGATGGCTTGCCGCGGCTCTGGACGGAAGCTGGGCAGCTTATTATGCCTCACTCATGGCGAGCCATTATTTCACCGTTACGTGGGACCAGCTTCACCGCGATGCCAAGGCATTGGCGTGGCGCCTGCATGGCGTTGGGCCGTGGCGGGGCATTGTTGCCATTACCCGCGGCGGCCTAATTCCGGCTGCCATCGTGGCCAGGGAACTGGAATGCCGGTTGGTTGAAACCGTCTGCGTCGTTACATATGACGGTGAGCAGCGCGGCCAGCCCTTGGTTACGAAAGTCCCCGTTACGGCGGGTGACGGGGACGGGTGGCTGATTATCGATGACCTGGTTGATTCTGGCACCACCGCCAAAAAAGTGCGCGGCTTGCTGCCAAAGGCGCATTTTGCCAGCGTTTATGCCAAGCCAGCCGGCAAGCCAATGGTGGATACTTTTATAACCGAAGTAAGCCAGGACACATGGATTCTGTTTCCATGGGATACGGAGCCTCAATTCATCGCTCCCCTGGCGGCAAAAGCCTCATAAGTTCAGTCGATTGGCGGCCCTGATCGTCTGGCTGCTAGGCAGAGAGCGAAAAACTCGCTACAGAGCCCGCATCGTGCCGCTTTTGGCACGTGTAGAAAGCGGCAGAACGGGGCAGATGCCATCGGGATGATCCGCGCCGCCGCCGGACATTTGGTTCCGCGGCGTTTCCGGCCACATGGTCCGTGGTTGCGGGTGAATGCCCCAGCCAGACCCATGCCGCCCGAGGCGCCGCCTGAAAAACCGGCTAACGCGCTTAATCCCGTCGGCAGGCGCCGTGATGCTGCGGTTGGAGCTGTTTAATGTTCGATAAATTTTTCCGCAAGGAAATGGAGTGGGGCGGCAAAACCCTGATTTTGGAGACCGGCAAGGTCGCCCGCCAGGCTGATGGCGCTGTCGTCGCCTCCTATGGTGATACCGTGGTGCTGGCCACCGTGGTTGGTGCCAAGGCTGCCAAGCCGGGCCAGGATTTCTTTCCGCTGACGGTGAACTACCAGGAGAAATTCTACGCCGCCGGCCGCATTCCCGGTGGTTTCTTCAAGCGCGAAGGCCGCCCAACCGAGCGTGAGACGCTGATCTCCCGCCTGATCGACCGGCCGATCCGCCCGCTCTTCCCCGAGGGCTTTCGTAACGAGGTGCAGGTTATCGTCACCGTGCTGAGCCATGATCTGGAGAATGAGCCGGATGTGGTCGCCATGGTCGCAGCTTCCGCCGCACTTACCCTCTCTGGCATTCCCTTCTTTGGCCCGGTTGGCGGTGCGCGCGTTGGTTACATCAACGGCGAATATGTGCTGAACCCAACCGTTGCCGAGGCTGAGGAGAGCGTGCTCGACCTCGTCGTCGCCGGCACCACCGAAGGCGTGCTGATGGTGGAATCCGAGGCGTCCGAGCTTTCTGAAGAGGTGATGCTGGGTGCGGTGACGTTCGGTCACGCGGGCTTCCAGCCGGTCATCCAGGCGATCATCGAACTGGCCGAGGCCGCAGCCAAGGAGCCATGGGATCTGCCGGAAGAATCCGAAGAGACCAAGACCCTGAAGGCGCGTGTGGACGCGCTGGCCCGCGCCTCCATCGCCGCGGCCTATAAGGAGACGGTAAAGCAGAACCGTTACGAGAAGCTGGCCGCCGCCAAGAAGGAGGCCGCCGCCAAGCTGACCGAGGAAGGGCTGAACGCGGATGCCGCCAAGGGCCTGTTCAAGGATCTGGAAGCCGACATCGTCCGCAACGCCATTTTGGATACCGGCCTGCGCATCGATGGCCGCGACACCAAGACCGTGCGCCCGATCCTCTCCGAGGTTGGCGTGCTGCCGCGCACCCATGGCTCCGCGCTGTTTACCCGTGGCGAGACCCAGGCGCTGGTGGTGGCCACGCTGGGCACCGCCCAGGACGAGCAGGTGGTGGATGCCATCGAAGGCGAGTTCAAGGAGCATTTCATGCTCCATTACAACTTCCCTCCGTTCTCCGTGGGTGAAACCGGCCGCATGGGCTCGCCAGGCCGCCGCGAAATCGGCCATGGCAAGCTGGCCTGGCGCGCGGTTCACCCGCTGCTGCCGACCAAGGAAGCTTTCCCCTACACGCTGCGCGTGGTCTCCGAGATCACCGAATCCAACGGCTCCTCCTCCATGGCCACTGTCTGCGGCACCTCGCTATCGCTGATGGACGCTGGCGTGCCGCTGAAGTCGCCGGTGGCGGGTATCGCCATGGGCCTCATCAAGGAAGACAAGGGCTTTGCCGTGCTCTCCGACATTCTCGGCGACGAGGATCATCTCGGCGACATGGATTTCAAGGTGGCTGGTACCGAAAACGGCATCACCGCCCTGCAGATGGACATCAAGATCACCTCGATCACCCCGGAGATCATGAAGATCGCGCTGGAGCAGGCTAAGGGTGGGCGTATGCATATTCTGGGCGAAATGGCCAAGGCGCTCACCGGCAACCGCGAAGGCGTTTCCGCCAACGCCCCGAAGATCGTCACCACCTCCGTGCCGAAGGAAAAGATCCGCGACGTGATCGGCACCGGCGGCAAGGTGATCCGCGACATCGTGGAGAAGACCGGTGCCAAGGTGGATATCAATGACGACGGCACGGTGAAGATCGCCGCTTCCGACGACAAGAAGATCCAGGCCGCGCTCGACATGATCAAGGGCATCGTGGCCGAGCCAGAAATTGGCGTGATCTACACCGGCAAGGTCGTGAAGACCGCCGATTTCGGCGCCTTCGTGAACTTCCTCGGTGCGAAGGATGGCCTCGTCCACATCTCCGAGCTGGCGCAGGGCCGCGTTGCCAAAACCACCGATGTGGTTAAGCAGGGCGATGCCGTGAAGGTGAAGGTGATCGGGTTCGACGATCGCGGCAAGGTGAAGCTCTCCATGCGCGTGGTCGACCAGGAAACCGGTGCGGACATCACCGACCAGGTGGGTGCCGCGAAGGCTGGCAAGCGGGAGAGGGAAGCCTCCGCGGAGGTTTAATAATCCCGCGAGAGAGATGATAAAAAGCGGCGCCGAAAGGCGCCGTTTTTGTGCTTACGTGTTTTTGCCGCCAACCGGCGGCATCACAAGAGGGCAGGGGCCGCGCCGATGCAATCGCCAAAACTTCAGCGCATTAAGATGATAGCGGCGGCCTCGGCCGGGAACGCTTTAGAATTCTACGATTTTTTCGTGTATGGGTTTTTCGCGCTTAGTCTCGGGAAGACATATTTTCCCGTACAGAGCCAGGCATCTGAATTGCTGCTGACATTCGGGACGTTTGGGGTGTCCTTTTTTGCGCGGCCCATAGGGGCGGCGGTGCTTGGCGCATACGCCGACTCAAAAGGGCGTTCCGCATGTATGATTTTGTCTATCGCACTGATGACGATTGCGGTTTTCACGATATCGGTATTACCAGGCTATGAGCGTATCGGCGCTTTGGCACCCATGGGCATATTTCTGGCACGCCTGCTGCAAGGGTTTGCGCTGGGTGGAGAGTTTGGAATTTCAACGGCTTTGATGCTTGAACATTCCAGAGGAGCGGAAACCGAAGCGGCAACCTGGCAAGGTGTGAGCCAAAATCTGGCAGGATTATGCGCGGCTGGCATTGCCTGGGTGCTTGTGCCAGGGCAGGGGGAAACAATATTTGGGGTTCAGCCATTTCGCATTGCTTTCGCTGCGGGAGCTGTTGGGGGATTGGTGGCCCTTTTACTAAGGCGCAGGATTAACGATGCGCCAATATTTTTTGAGCAAAAACAGGCCAGACGGCAAAAGCCCTCTGCAGTACTGACAAATATCGTGATCACAGCGGGCATGGTGGCGATTGGAACAGCCCAGACATATCTGATTCTCTATTTGCCGACGTATGGAAAAACGCAGCTCGCCTTGCAGATGAAGGAAACATTGTCTGCGGTATGCCTGCTCTATGTCATTCTTTTACTGTTAACACCGCTCAGGCTTGTCATCGCAAGGCGGTTTGATGAGTCTCGCAACAGCCGATATATGCTGTATTCCTGCCTTGCCATGGCCGCCGTCGCTTATCCGGCGTTTTACATTCTGGATGCCTGGCCGTCAGACAAAACGTTATTTTTGTTGTCTATAATGTTTGCCTTGTTAAGCCTGCCCTACAACGCCCCCTTAAACGGATTTATGGGGCTGGTGTTCTCGATGAGGGAAAGAGGCGTGGGCCTATCCATGGGCTATGCGCTCGGTATCGCCATTTTTGGCGGCGCTGCGCCGTTCATCTTCACGGGCTTGATTTCATTAACAGGAAATCCTCGAAGCCCGGCATTATACCTGATCATTACCTCGACCATTACGCTTCTGGCTTTATCAGCCGCCGGGTGGCGCTTGCGCCAGCGTGAACCATCGTGAAGGCGTTAAAGCCGGACGATTTTAAGCTGCTGCCTCGTGGTTTGGCTTCAAATCATCCAACTTTAAACTAATCTTGAACTTTCGAGCTTGGTTTTTTCTTGGGCATGGCAGGCGGCACTTGGATAAGCGGTTTGCCGGCAATGTCTTCAATGTAGGCGCGGTATTTACTGAGATAATCCGTCATGCCCAGATGTTTTTCCGCATAAGCCCGGGCCCCTAGGCGCAATTTGGCCGATAGAACCTTGTCGTTCAAAAGACATAATATGGTTTCTGCCAATTTGGCCGGATCAAGAGTGGGGGTAACAAGCCCATTCATGCCGTCTTTTATAAATTCCGTTACCGTTACGCTATCCGCACCAACAATGGGGCAGCCACAGGCCAATGCTTCTCGCAATGACCAGGAAGCCACGAACGGGTAGCTGAGATAGACATGAGCGTCTGATCTTTTCAGGAGAGTCAGATGGTCCTGGTATTTTACCTTTCCCATAAAATGCACGCGGGAAAGGTCGATGCGATCTTGAACTTCCTTCAAGAATACATCTTTCCAGCTGCCACCATTTGGTGGCGGCGCGCCATAGCTGACTTCATTGCCACCCACGATTGAAACAACGAGATCAGGGTACTCTGAAAGAACTTTAGGCAGAGCGCGCATCAGCGTATGAAAGCCCCGATAAGGCTCCAAATTACGCGAGACGAATGTCAGAAGCTTTTGCTTGGGGCCAACGGTTAAAGGGCCGACGGTAATTTTCTTTTTGCGCAGCGCCGGCTCAGGGGCGCATTGCTCAAGGTTAACACCTTCTTCAATGATACGGATCTTGCCTTTGGCCCAAACTGGATAGGTGTCATATTGCCAGCGCGTAGGCGTTTGCCCCCATTGTTCAAGGGCAACGGCAAGCAGATTAATTGTGTTTTTGGCCCGCACCGCTCCAAAGCGCGTTTCATCCATCGGAAACTCGGGATCGAAATTCACATCTGAATTATGAATTCTGTAGTAAAATTCAAAATACCCCAGAATTGGAACATTCGGAAAAACGTCGCATAAATTCAGCATCTCTCCCCAGCCATGGTGGCCAATGATGATGTCTGGCTTAAAGCCCAGGGCTTTAATCTGTTGGGCTCCCTGGTACCCGGCTTGGGCGCGCAGTGCCGCGCTTTCAAACTCCCACGCTGCAGGTGCTAGCGCCTTGGGCTGCGGCGGCGGCCGGGAATAAGTTACCTTGCGAACGCCATCCATATAATTCTGGTTTGGCTCCGTCATGAAAACAATCTCATGCGTGCCGGGGCGGGCTTCGTTGTCCGCCAGCAGGCTACGCAGAAGATGAACATACTGCCCAGGAAAATTCTGGTGAACAAATAGAAAATTCACAGCACCCTCGGCTTATATGCCCTTATTTTTGGGCTTTGCACCTTTTCTGCCACGAGGCGTAAGGATGATTTGAAAAGCTTCAAGTGGCGCCAAAGTTTCTGCTTCGCAAGTCTCGTCATTACCCACCGGGCCGCTGCTCGCACCGCCAACGAAGGTTGCGGAATAGCTGATGTCATACTGCTCGGCGGCGCTTCCGCTCAAACGTATACGTATACCCAGCAGCGGCAATGCCATGCCGCGAGACCCACAGTATTGGCCGGCATCAACCCAGGGAGACAGCCACCCTCGCCCGAGGACGGCCTGATAAGTTAATTCGGCGGGATCGATTTCTACGGGAGCATGAATGGCAAAGCCTTCAATCCAGTTCTTGCTGCCTTTTTCCCCCATCCATTCGCCGAATTTGGCGCCAATGTCGCCACGAGACTGGATAAGAGCCGTGACATCCGAAGGGCCCGCAGGCGTAGCAGCCGGCTCTGGCGCGGGTGGTTGGGTAGCGTTAGCGGCAATATGCGCCTCGCCCAACAATTGCCGAACCTGCAAGCGTGGCGAAGAATCCGGCATGTTCGCCAGCTGATAAATGGTCACAAGAACTTGTGCGGGCTGATTTTTTATACGAACAAGCACCGCATCGCCTTCGGCGCTCAACCAGCCATCCGCGCGAAAGCCAGAGATTTCAACATTCTGGCCGCCAATAGGCGGAGGAGAGATGCGCACGCCGGGCATTCCATTATGCATTGCAGCCCCGGCATTGGGTTCATTAACAAAGCAAAACAACCCGGGCGGGAGAGCCATCAGATGCCCCGTAACTTTTAGCTCCTGAACTTGAGCATTAGCCTTTTCAGAGGTGCCCTTGTTGGCCTGTTTTGCAACAGGTGCTTGCTTAGGCTGGGCGGGGGCGGTCTTAACAGCGGCCATTATCGATCCTTAGGGCAGTATGAGTTACCGTCGGCTGGTATTGTTGCAGAAATTGCTTCACACGCAAAGCATTACCAAATCATTGTAAAAGAGAAAAATTCTAAAAGTTGACATTAAGGTGTAAGGTCAAAATGTGATGCTCATCAGAGCATTATTGATACGCTCTGGAGGAAGGCCGAGGGGCAGCACCGCACCGCGGCCCGTTGCGCGAACTCGCTCTGCTTGTGTGCCAAGATCGAAAACAACGGTGTATAGCCCCGCCCGCCATGCTTCAGACAAAACAAAGCCCCAGGTTTCGGGGCAAATTGACGGAACAAATGCAAAATCAGCTTGTGATTCTGCGACAAGGTCATAAACCTCATCAGCCGTATAGGCACCACTGATAAGAACCCCTGCTTCCAAAAGTGGAGCATCATCAGCGGTGCTTCCAATTACAACAAACTCCAACGGCAAATGGCGTCTTTGAATATCTCTGGCGCAATCATACAAAACATCGAAACCTTTCTGGGGGCCGATGCCACCAATAAGGGCAATACGCCGCTTTCCAGAACGTGGACGCTTTAGTGTAAAGGGCTGTTGATCATCCTCCCATGGCGTTATTTCTAGGGAAATAGCGGGGAAATGCCGCAACAGGCGCCGAGCGACATCTTTGGATGGAACCAAAATTCGTTTAGCACGTAGCAATTCCTTGCGTGAGCGTTCAAGAAGATCGTTAATCGGAAGCGTTTCGAAAACCCCTTGCTTGTCCTGCGAGCAGCATTTCGTGCACCCGGCGACATCAGGTTCGCCGCAATATCGCAAAGGCGATTCGGGATCAGATCTGTTTAAAAGATTTACCCTTGGGCAGAAGCTGGCATAATCATGAATGGTTATGCATTGTGGAATTTTCAATGCTTCAGCAATATTGCGGACTACCTCATGCTGTCCCAGCATATGGTGCATTTCCACACGCACTACATTAAGCTCTCCTAATAAGAGCAGTAACGCTTCCAAATCCCTGGGCATCGTAAACGTAAGGTTTGGATAGTCTTTTGGTTCTCCCGTACATAAGAGCGAAGGCCATGGATACGGGGCGTGCTTTGTATTCTTTGGAAACTTCGTAGTTAAAAGCAGGGGATTTAACCCTTGCGCGCGCAGGTTTGAAAGAGCACTATCGATATATTTTGCAACACCGCCACCATCCGCACGGCTGATAAACAAAACAGATTTTATGCCACGCTGAATATGGCACAATCTGGCTTTGTCGAGCGCTGCTCTAAAAGGTGCCAGAGAATCTTCTGCGATATGTTCTTTAATCAGATCATTATAGCCAGGGTATATCCGGTTTATGATTTTTGAATTCCGGCTGACTAGCGCATTTGTAGAGCTTTTGAATGATACACCGCCTTGATGCGCCACATAGGCTCCCACGGCCGCCACGTGCCTATAGCCAAGATGGCGCGCGCGGATACAGAAATCATTCTCCTCGCCATAACCCTGCGCAAAAATCTCACTTCTAAAATTACCTGTTGCGGACAGGCAGTCATGGCGGATGTACATGCAAAAGCCAACGCCGGTTGGTATTTCAACCGTGGCTGATCCATTTGCTGTTAAAGCCAGATGATTGTATAAGTTCGCCGTTGCCAAATCAGGCATCCTGTTTCCAGCACGAGAGTCCGGATAGCTGCAAATCGTAGCTTCATTTGAAAAAGGTGTTGCTGTACCAATCGCTGAATCAGAATATACGGCCTGCCTTAAGGTCTCTATAGCGTCTTGCGGAAGCAGAATATCGCTATTCAGCAAAAGTACATCGCATTTATGCGCTTGCGCAAAACCAGTATTGGCTGCGGCGCAAAAGCCCAAATTACGGCTATGCTGCAACAGCTCGACTTTGCGTTCACTCTTTAGTTTTTCGAGCCATTCCGTAAGAGCAGCCTCTGGAGAGGCATCGTTGACGATAATAAATCTAACATCTGATTAGATAGCTTTAAGCACCGAATGAACCGCCGCCTGCGTCTCACGAAACCCGCCGTGCACGGGCATGATAATCGCTAGAGGTGCAGAATTTGGAACGGTGGCGGGAGATTTCCCGCGCGTGAAGGCGTTGGTGGGGGGGCATTGAATTTGGACGGGTCAATGGGTGAACCCATTAGCTGGCCGCCTGCGGGGCCAGACAGAGTAAAGGGCGGAAGAAGCGCATTAAGCCTGGCAGGCGGTACGCGGAATTTATAACGAGGCAGGAATGGCGAGGCGCCGCTGGTTGGGAGAGGAGAAGTGCATTTAATAATAACAGTGCGGCCCAGTGAATCGGTTAGCGTTAAACGGGGAGGGTGGTCTGGGCAGGCAGGGCGGACAGCCCAGCCGCTTAAACCGCCCGTTTTCCATTCAACCAGCCCTTCTATGCGTAGAATGGCACCCAGATTTGGGTTGGCTCCAAGTAGTCGGCCAGTCCCTGCGCCGGTCAATGTTCCCGCAGCATTATAGCCCTGATATCCATCATAACCAGCTGTAATAGCAATGTGTTGGGCAAAGGCTGCGAAGTTTCCGTCCTCGGGTACACAATGGCGGTTTAGCAATGCGTCTAAAGCTCGTGCGCTTGCTGCGGTATCTCCCAGAATTTGCGCAGAAACCGCGGCGCCAATCCAGGCGGGTGCAATGTCATATTGTTTTGCTATTAGAATAAATGCCGCGTAAGCATTTTTTGCGCGCGGCAACCCAGCCGACAATTCTTTCTGTGCAATCTCCAACTCTATCCGTGGGTCATCAGGGGCAAGCCTTCGGGCACGCTTCAACCAAAACAGCCCGTCGGGGCCGTTTTGTGTGCCTCTCAAATAAGCTGCGGTCGCTGAGCCTGGATCATTCGACGATTTTGTCAATGTGATGCCGCCGCGTAAGTTACTCGATTGCGTCTATAGAGGATGGCAGCGTTTCAAGTTCGGCGGTGGCTTCGGGCAATCCAGCATCGGCCGCAACCAAAAACCATTTCCGCGCGTCTTCAAAATTCCGTTCAGTTGCTATGCCCGCCCGCAAGTATTTGCCAAGCATAAGCGCTGCTCTTGGATGCTTCAGCTGCGCAGCTTGGCGGTACCATGCAAGAGATTGCGCGCGATCTGTTTCTATTTCGTGGCCACCTCCGTAAAGGGCACCCAAAGCAAACATTGCCTCAGCGCTGCCTTGCGCGGCGGCTCGCTCAAAAAGATCGCGGGCAGCTTCATCGTCACGAGGGCCACCCAGCCCCTGTATTTTAAGAGCTGCAAGATCGAGCAATGCCTCGAGCATATTTTTATTGGCAGCTTCTTGCAGCCAATGCCGTGCTTCTTCAAAATTTTGTTCAACGCCCTGGCCAGCAGCAAGCATCCGGCCATAGCGGTATTGCGCATTCACGACATTTTCAGCCGCTTTCCGGAACCAGCGTGCGGCGCGTTCAACATCGCGCTCCATGCCGATACCTTCCATCAAGCAAACGGCAAAATTATATGCGCCAATTGCATCGCCTGATTCAGCCGCTTCTTCGAACCATTCGTGCACAGGCGGTGGTTCAGTGAATCTTGGGTTTGTTTGCCGCCTGAGCAGCAGGCCAGCCAAGTCTGCCTGAGCGACATTGTCACCTTTTTCGGCGGCAAGCCGTAGCCATTTAGCGGCTTCATCCGGATCGCGCGGAATTGCGCCGGCGCCAGCTCCGGTGAGATATAGCAACCATAAAGCACGTGCAGAGAAACGATGCCCATATTCAGCCGCAATTCGAAACCATAGTGCTGCTTCGGCGTAATTGGGCGGCAGGCCATCTTCGCTTTTGGCGTAAATTTCACCTACGAGTGCTGCGGCTTCAGCATCACCGGCAACCGCGGCTCTTCGTAGCCAGGTTTCGCCTTCAACCTTGTTTTGAGCAACGCCGGTGCCGTTAAGTAACATGGTTCCGTAACGAAGCTGAGCGCTGCGAACGCCCTTTTGTGCAGCCGCTTCATAATGATTAGCCGCAAGCGTTTCATCAGCATAAACGCCAATCGCCCGTTCATAGATGAGGCCCAGAAAATAATGCCCCGTAGCAAGGCCAGCCTCCGCGGCAGCGCGGATATGCGCCACAGCAGTAAATGTGAGTTCATCTGTTGTTGCTTCGAGCAGCAGCAATGTTCCCAAGCCCAAATGGCCCTGGGGTTTTTCGGCCTGCGCAGCAAGTTTATACCAATGCTTGGCCTTTTCTATGTTTTGAATTTCCTGCGGGCCGGTTGCAAACAGAAAGCCCGCCAGAGCTTGCGCATCGGCATCACCCGCTTCAGCGGCGGCGAGTGTCCATTTAAGGGCGGATTCAAAATCCGGCCGCTCCAACTTGGAAGTGCTGAACAGGTCATTTGTAGTGCTTCCATGAAACCCGTGCGCGTATAATCCTCCCAACGCGCTTTGAGCCTGAATGTCTCCTTTTTCAGCAGCAGGCGTTAGCCAGCGCACCGCCTCTGCCGCGCTCTGCAAATTTCCGGCAGTTCCACGAATATAGTAGAGCCCAAGCTCGCGTTCAGCTTCCGTTAGCCCAGCCTTGCCGGCAGCGGCATAAAGTTCAAAGGCCCGCGCGTGTTCACCTCGGTCTGCTAGTTCACGCGCGCGCGCCAAAGCCTTTTGCGGGTTTCGTGCGGCCAATTTATCATTAATGGAAAGCTTAGCAGACATTGATGTCAGGGCTCATGCAGGCTCTCATACGCAATGGGCGCCATGCGCGAGAAGAAGTAGGACAAGATTGAATGTTTACCAACAATGATATCGGCTTCAACCGGCATTCCGGGTACCAAACGGAAACCGTCTGGTACATTATGCAGGTTCATTACGTCAAAAGAGACTTCAACCTTAAAATACAGAGATTGAGGCGCGGTTGGTAATGGCGGCCCCATGGTAACGGAATTTTGTGAATCCGCTGGGTTAATGCTTTCGGGGCTTATGGAGGTCACTATCCCTTTTGCCGTGCCATATTTTAACGGATCCAGGGTGGAGAATTTAATGGTTACCTTGTCGCCCACATGAACAAAACCAGACTCGCTTGCGAGCACGTCGGCTTCGACGATGAACGGCGCATTTACAGGTGCCAGCTCCATAAGTTGCTGCCCGGCCTGTAAAACAGACCCGATCGAAACAGGCGCGATACTTTGTACAACCGCATCCTGTGGCGCCTGTAAATCCACAAGATTGTTGTTAAATTGCGCTTTTGAAAGCTCCTACTTGGCCTGCGCCAAATTATTCAGAGCGGTTGCCAGATCGGTTGAAATGGTTGCCTTGAATTGTTGCGCAAAACTATCCCGCTGTGCCTTTACCGAGGCAAGTTGCTTTTCAGCCGCAGCAGATTCAGAGATAGCGGATGCAAGCTCTGCCTGCACATTCACACGGTCATCCGTTGCGGTTTCGGAATCGAGCTGACTGCCAACCTGTAGCTGTTGCAATTTTTTGCGCATCTCTTCAACATTTGCCGCAATTTGAAGGCGCTGCCGATAATAAACCGCTTGCTGCTGATAGCCTTGAATTTGAGTTTCCAGCTGACTGATCTGCTGATCGTAATTTTCGAGCGTGTAATGGTACTGCCCGACCTGCTGGTTGTATGTTTGTAGCATCAACGCTGATGCAGGGTTTGATGGATCCGGTATATAGGGCGTATCGTTTTCCTGCGCCTGCAGTTGCGCAACCTGTGCGGCGTAATTTTGTTCCTGCGAAGTTAGAGCTGTTAAGTCTGCTGATGCATAAGTTGGGTCGAGAGTCGCCAGCAATTGGCCTTTCGCCACAAAGTCGCCAGGCCGCACTTTAATGTCCCGTACGATAGACCCGGCGTTGAATGCTTGCACGCTGATATCCGGCGTTACCGAATTAAGCACACCGGTTGCGGTAACAAGCTTATCTACTTTGCATATCCCCGCAATAAGCAGCAAACTCAAAACCAGCGCGGTTAAGACGTAACTCGTGGATCGTGCGATTACGGGAAGAGGTGTCGCGATGACAGCCGCCGTCGGCGACTGAAACTCCAGAATCACCAATGGCAGAGCATCATCTGCATTTGCAAGCGCGGGCTTGTTTTTCAAAAATTTAGGCAAGAGCTGGTTGAGACGAGGCATCGTCAAACCCTTCTGGAGAAAGGTGGCGATTCTGCTGGAACCAAAGATGGCGATAGATTGCGCAGCGCTCCACGAGTTCGTGGTGCGTGCCGATATCTATCGTGCAGCCTCTGTCGAGAACCATGATCAAATTACAATCAAGCAGCGACGAAAGGCGATGCGAAACGATCACCATCGTCCGTCCCGCGGCAATGCGCTTGATGTTCGCGTTAACCAGAGCCTCGCTTTCCGGGTCGAGTGCGCTGGTGGCTTCATCCAAAATCAAAATTTTTGGATCCGAAATCAGGGCGCGAGCGATCGCCAGCCGTTGCTTTTGCCCACCAGAAAGATTGGGCGAACCTTCTTGAATAAACGTGTCATAGCCATTCGGCAGGCGCTCAATAAACTCCTCGGCGCCGGCGAGCCGGGCTGCCCTTACGGCATCTTCAAAAGACAGGCCCGGCCTGCCTGCGATGATATTGTCCCGCACGCTGCCACGGAACAAGAAATTGTCCTGCAGAACCATGCCGAAATTTTTACGGATGTGCCGCAGGTTGATTTCCCGCATATCCGTACCGTCGATGCGGATTGAGCCGCTATAATCCCGGTTAATGCCTTGCAGCAGCCGGGTTACGGTGGATTTGCCCGACCCGGAGCGCCCCACCAACCCAAGCATGGTGCCAGCCGGAATTTTAAAGCTCATCTTATCGAGGGCCGGGACTTTAGCGCCCTCATAGCGAAACGTGACATCGTTGAACTCAACGCTGCCTTCAAACCGCGGCCGCAATCCATTGGTAAGCGCGTGGCGTTCGTTCGCCCGGTTCAAGACATCGCCAACCATGCCGATCGAGGCTCTCGCTTCATGCACTTCCTGCAAGAGTCCGGCGAGACTGACCAGAGGGCCGGCAACACGCCCGCCCAGCAGCATGAAACCGAACAAGCTGGAGGAGTCGATGGATGTTTTGCTATGCAGCGCGATGAAGGCGCCAACAAGAATAACACCGTAGCTGCAATATCTCTGCAGTGGCAGTGTCAGAGTCGTCGGCCAGTTCGCCAGCCGGCTCTCTTCCACGTGCAGTTCCGCCACTTCGGCAACCCTGCGGTCCCATTGTGCGGCGCGGGTGTTTTCAAGCGCCAGGGCTTTGACGGTTCTGATACCGAATATCGTTTCAATTAAAATCGAACCCTTGGCCGATTCAGCCATAATGATTCTGCCGCTCATAATCGCCATTGGCTTTAGAAAAATGGCGATGATAGCGGCGATCAGCGCAGCGGCGATCAGCACTGTCCATGCCAGCGCGGCATTCATATAGAACAAAATGGGAAGCAGCAAAGTCAACATGAACACATCAATGAACGCATTCATCAATTTGCCGGTCAGGAACTGCCGCACCCGGTTGACCTGCGAAATTTTATGCGCGATCTGCCCGGCTTGTTCACGCTCAAAAAAATCAATCGGCAGGGCAACAAGCCTGTCGAAAATCATCAGATTCAGCCGCGCGTCCAGCTTCGCGGCGAGCACAACCTCCATGATTTTTCGACTCCATGTGAGGATGGCTTCGAAAAAGATCGCGCAGCAAAGAAGAATGATAACCACGTTCAGCGTGGCGGTGCCGTGATATTGCAGCACCTGGCCAATTGTCTGCATAACAACAAGAATGGGAACCAGACTCAGTGCGGTCAGGGTAACGGAGGTGATCCCAATATCCCGCAAAATTTTCCGGTCGCCCCAGACCAGTCTCGCCACAAGGCCCAGATTGAAGGATTGCTCGTCAACCGTGCCGTGCCGGCTTGCGCGGATTAGTAGGCAAGCGCCGCTCCAAACCTGCTTCAGCCGAAGTTCATCAACAAAAACCGGAGATGCGGATGACGATTGCCTGGAGTCGCGGAAGATCAGCAGATTTCTAGTTTTGTCACGTCCAATCAGAAGTGCCGCGCCACCATCGTCGAGCAGAAGAATGATGGGGGCCGGTGCGTCGATCTACAAAAGTTGCCGAAAATTCACGTGGACACCGCGTGCCCAAAGCCCGGCCTCTTGCGCCCAGGCGATGAGCTCAGGAGGGTTGGGCACCTTTTCCCCTCGTCTGAGGCGAAGCGTCTCCAAATTCATCTCCACGCCATGATAGCGGGCAACATTGAGAATGGCCGCCAAACGTGCCTCGCACGGGGCGGCTAAGTCGAGTTTTGCGTCTCTGAGATAGGCCACATCCGGATTGACCGGAGCGGGATCAGACTCCGGGCTAGGATTCGGGTTATGCGGGGAATCATGCATTCTGCTCTAAACCCTTATTCCTTCAGAGACGTCCGAATAACCAATAGCAAAATCTACCGACGCGGGTGTTATGCCTGAGTAAACGTCATTAGTACAATGCTTTGGATGGCTCCAAGGCGCGGGCTTATAGGCAGTGCAGGCCCGCATCAAAAATAAATTGTTTATTTATTGTGATGATGGAGACCAGTTTCCGGCCAGCCAAAACGCCGGATCTGCCGGCGTTTGGCAAAACGCAGGCCGTGGAGGGATTGTTTTGTTGTCAGAAGGTGCTGAAAGCGGCGTTTACGTGATGCGCAGGCACGCTTTCGTCGGCAAAAACACCTGACGAAAGTGCCCAATCGCTTTAGCGCGGCACTATGGCCGCTTAGCTGCCTTCGAATGAAGCGTCTGGCGGAACCAGGGACTTCATCAAGTCAAAAATCCGCTTTCTCATGGCGGGGTCTGCGATTCGGTAATACGTCCGGACAAGTTCCAGCGTTTCCCGCTTGGTCAATTGGTCGTCGACGCCGGCGCTGAAAGGTTCCTGCTGTTCAGCGAATCCGTATGTCCGCCCTCTTGGGCCTGAAATTGGCCCTTCGGACATACCCTCGGGCATATCGTCAAAGAAATAAGAGATTGGCACATCCAGTACGCGGGAAATATCAAACAGCCGTGATGCCCCAACGCGGTTCATGCCCCGTTCGTATTTTTGAACTTGCTGAAACGTAAGGCCAAGGGCGTCCCCCAACCGTTCTTGCGACATGCCCAGCAAAGTGCGGCGCAGGCGAAGCCGGGAGCCCACATGCACATCGATAGGGCTTGGGCGGCTTTCGCGTTCGTGACGTTCGGGATGATCTTCAGCCATAAATCAAAATTCTCCAACTACGGCTTTCGCCAATCGTTCCCCGTTGCATCGCCCTTAGATTGTGGCGGTTTTCCGTGCGGGCAGTAGAATATCAGACAAGTTCGGCAATAATAGTCATGAAGATGTTAACAGGCGTTAACCGCCGGGACAATACAAAACATCGAAAAATAAATCATTAAATAGACAAAATTTTACAAGCTCGGAACAACTTTCGCGTGTCTGCAGATCAGGCCCAATAAAATACATAGAATAGAAAGGCTTAAAGGAAAAAACAGGCCAAGACGCGCGTAGATTGTCTTAGGCTGGGCTTCTGGAAGCGGCGCCACAAGCACGCCTTCGTAATCGAGCGGCATGCTTGCCGTTACCCGGCCAAATGGGTCAATAACCGCGGAAATCCCAGAATTGGCGTCTCGCACAACAGGTAAGCCTTCTTCAACCGCCCGCAGCCGTACATCCGCAAAATGTTGCCGCGGTCCGGCAGAGTTTCCGAACCAGGCATCATCGGTAACATTTACAATCCAGTCCGGGCGGTCGCGTTCATCTATAATCTGCCCGCTGAAAATGGCCTCATAACAAATAATGGGTCCAAACGGGGGAATGCCAGGAACGTTGTTAATGGTCTTCGGGCCGGTACCGGGCGTGAAGCCTCCCCCCACCAGGCTGGGAATAATCTTAACGGGCAGCCAGCTTGGAGTGTACTCGCCAAATGGCACCAGCTTCCATTTGTCATATATTGCAAGGGGCGGCTGCGGGCCGTCCGTGACGATGATTGAATTACGAAAATCGGTGTTTGAGACGACACGAAGGCTTCCGGCTATAACGGGCGTTGTGCCGGTTACCGCGGCCAGCTGCGCGCGCGCGCCATCATCGCTTGCCAGCAGCCACGGGCTTGCGGCTTCAGGCCAAACGATAACGTCCCCTCCGTTCTTTATCCCCGCGAAGCTCATCGCCAATAGGCGATGCCAGTTTGCGAGAAGGGCCGGGCGCGAAAAATCAGGCGGTTCCTTAAAATCTGGCTGAACCAGCGCGACATTGGTCTGGGTTGCATGTTCTGGCGTCTGCAGCCTTGCCCAGCCAAAGGCCGCCCATGCGGCCAGGCAGGCGGCCAGCACAACAAAACCCCGCCGGCCGAAGAGAGGTGTGGCCGAGAGTAAGACGGTGATAAGTGTTAGGCCATAGACGCTGAAAATGGCGGCGGGCTGCAGGAAAATATTTCCGATATCTCCTGGGATGGCCCAGTCCGTCCCCCAGAAATTCCAGGGAAAGCCCGTGAAGAGGAATTGTTGGGCGAAGTTGGAGAGCGTCCACGCGCCGGCGAAAACCAGAACCCGGCCGAGCCCCGCCGGAATCAGCCACGCCGCGATTGCCGGGAGGATCGTATAAAATGCAACGGCCGCAGCCAAAAGTGGCGCTGCAAATGGCACAAGCCACCAAAATTGCTGGGCCTCTGTCAAAACGGGTTCGGTGATCCAATATAGCCCGGCCAACCCCAGCCCGAATCCATAAAACCAGCCGATGAATGCGGCGCGGCGCCAGCTCGGCGCCGAATCGATCAAGCGCAATAGCGCTGGAACGGAAAACAGCAGGACAGGCAACAAATGCACAGGCGGCAATGCCGCCGCCGCTAGCATCCCCCATAAAAAAGCCCGCAAAAGCGGGAGCTTTTTAAGCTTTGCCGCCAAAAATGAGACGGCATTTCCTCTGGTGTTATTCACAGGGCAATCCAAACAGGCTGGAAACATTATGAAAATCGCGAGCCACGGGGTGGCGGGGGCTGGGAATGGTTTTGTCCTCCGGGCGAACGAGCTGGCATACGGCCAGCCCGGCTGCGGCTGCGGCGTCTAATTCAGCTTCAATGTCCGATAAGAACAATATCTCATCCGGCTGGTTGCCAAGCGCGTGGATAATATTTCCATAGCTGGCGCTCTCTTTTTTGGAGCCGATATTCGTATCAAAAAAACCTTCGTATTTTGGCGTGAGGTCACCGGCGGGCGTATGGCCGAATAAAAGCTTTTGAGCCTCTACCGACCCTGAGGAGAAGATAAAAAGCCGCAATCCAGCCGCAAACCACGCGCTGAGGGCGAGGGGAACATCAGCATAAACTTCACCAACAAGATGTTTGCTCGTGAAGCCTTCCTTCCAAATTTCACCCTGAATGGCCTTTAACGCGGTAATCTTTTCATCATGATCCATCCATTGCAGCAGGGTGCCAAGCTTCGGTTCTGGCACGTTTGCCAGGGCAGGGTGGGCTTCATTAGCCTCCAGAAAGCCGGGCAGCCGCTCACGCGCATAAGGGAACAGCACCCGATGCACAAAGCTGATCGGGGTGGTTGTTCCCTCAATATCGGTGACGATTGAGCGGATCACGCGACGGGAAAGCGGCTGGATATGTCGTCGCCGGTAAAATGCGCAACCCAGCCGGTGCTGTCGGTAAACACGCGCAAGGCGACGAAGCAGGGTTGGGGGCCTGCATCAAACCAGTGTTTGATACCGGCGGGAACAAATATGAGGTCGTTTTTTTCACAAAGAACGTCATAAACCCGGCCATTGTCGTGCAGGACGAAATGCCCCGAGCCGGAGACAAAAAAGCGGATCTCGGGTTCGGTATGGGTATGCTCGGCCAGAAATTTTTTCCGCAAGGCCGTGGCTTGCGGATGCCCCGGATTTAATTTCACAACGTCAGCGGAGCCGGCCCCTGTCTCGCCCATCAGGGCGTCCAAATAAGGCCGGTATGCGTTTAAGATCTCTTCCGTGGGCGCGTCTGCGGCCAAGCCGGCCACACCTGCCCAGCGCCGGAATTTGACCTGAATTTTTTGCAGCTCGACGGCGATGTCTTCAGGACTCGTGCTGTCGAAAACAGGATGGCCTGGCAAATGATCGTCATAAACCATCAGGCGGCTCATTTAATCTGCCTCCGTTCGAGTTCGCAGGAGAGTAGAAACTCAAGCGCTTCCAAACGCCAGAGAGCGTGTTCAACATTTGTGCCCCAGGCGTAAAGCCCGTGCCCCGCGATAACATATCCTATTGGCGGCTCATTCTGTAGGTGCGGCTCTATCAGGTCGGCCAGCCGGGGAATGTCTTGATCGTTTTTATAAACCGGGAGGTTAACTTCAACCTCATGGGTGGAAAACCCGAACGCTTTCAGCAGCTCGTAGTCTGAAAAAATGATGGGCCCCAGGCGGGACAAGACAGTGGCGGCGACCGAATGGCCATGCAAAACGGCGCCCGCATGGGGGAAAAGGCGGTAAATCTGGCAATGCAGCAGGGCTTCCGCGCTGGGCTTTTGGCCCTCGGCAAATGGCTCGCCTTGGTAGTTTACGGCGATGATGTCGGTGCCGGCGTTCAGCCTGCCTTTGTGGACGCCACTGCGGGTAATGGCGATGGCGGTTTCATTCAGCCGCACAGATAAATTTCCAGCGGAACCAGGAACCCACCCGCGAACATCCATGCTGCGCCCGGCTTCCGCCAGAGCTGCAGCCACCGTTTGCGGAACCATGTCAGCCCTGGTTCGAGGGTGATTTATTGTTCTGAGGAGACGGGGCGTTTAAAGCGTCAGACTCGCTCATTTGCGCGTCGGGCACGTTCAGAGATGGCTTGGGAGGATTGTCCTCAGCCATGCCTTGTTTAAAGCTCTTAATCCCTTTGCCGAGGTCCCCCATCATGGAGCTTACGCGCCCGCGCCCGCCAAGCAGCAACAGGGCGACGACCAGGACAATCAGCCAATGCCAGATACTTAATCCGCCCATCATTCACTCTCCAACCAAACGGCCACCGGATTTTACCCAAATCCGGCACGCCTGCCAAATGCATCAGGAATATGCCGCCTGCGTGGCAGCCAGACGCCTGATGATCTCGTCAGGCGTTATGCCCATGTCTCGCAATTCGCGTAAAGTTGCGGCTTTGTCACGCTTGGCCAGCCGCTTTCCATCGTCACCCACGATGAGCTTGTGATGCCGATAGCAGGGCGTTTCATAGCCAAGAATGGCTTGCAACAGGACATGGATATGGGTTGCGTCGCGCAGATCTTCTCCCCGGATGACATGTGAGATTTGCTGCGCCCAGTCATCATGCACAACGCAGAGATGGTAGCTTGTGGGGGTTTCTTTCCGGGCGATGATCACATCGCCCCAACGCCGAGGCTCTGCTTCGGCCCAGCCCGTGCCGATTTCAAAAAAACGCCGCGTGCCAGCCATCTGGCAGGCCCGCTCCACATTCATCCGCAGCGCAAACGGAATGCCAGCGTGCAGCTTCCGGTCTCTTTCCGCCGGGGACAGATTGCGGCAGGTGCCCGGGTATATCGTTTCTCTGAAATGGGGTGCTGATTGCGCCCGGGCGATTTCACCCCGCGTACAGAAACAGGGATAGAGCAATTCCTTGCGGGTCAATGTCTCCAGCACTCCACGATACTCTGCAAGATGTTCTGATTGGACCCGAATTTCGCCATCCCAGGTCAGCCCCAGCCAGGACAGATCCTGTTGAATTGCGGAAAGATATTCTGGCTTACAGCGAGTCGCGTCGATGTCTTCGAAGCGTAAACGCCAGATCTGGCTTTGCGTTCGCCCAAGCCAGGCGGAATAGGCGTGGCCAAGGTGGAGATAGCCTGTTGGGCTGGGCGCGAAACGCGAAACGATACTCATTAAAGCGAGAATTCACCCTGCTTTGATGGGGAGAGAAGTTGGATCAATCAGCGCGGATTGTAAACGTGACAAATAGGCGACATGCCGCAAGGGCGCTTGCCCAACAACACTTACTTTGCCATAAAGTGCCCATGACTCCAACCCAGTACCATATCTGGAGGTGTTTGGTGGCTAACCATCAAAATATTGCCCCGGTAACGGGGAGAAAATAATGCCGGACGGCGGGTTTCATTTTCCCTCCCTGGTATTGAATGCGGACTTTCGTCCATTATCGTATTTTCCCTTGTCGACATGGACCTGGCAGGACACTGTTAAAGCTGTGTTTCTGGATAGGGTATCGGTGCTTTCCCAATATGAGCAGGAAGTGCGCTCGCCAAGCTTCGCCATGCGCCTGCCCAGCGTGGTTGCGCTAAGAGATTTCATTCCCTCTGCCAGAACGCCGGCCTTCACGAGATTTAATGTTTTTCTCCGCGACAGGTTTGCCTGCCAATATTGCAGCCATCGCCGTGCAACCCAGGAGCTGACCTTCGACCATGTGATTCCCCGGGCGCGCGGTGGGCGGACGAGTTGGGAGAATGTTGTTACCGCCTGTGGGCCGTGCAATTTGCGTAAGGGGGCCAAGATGCCGCGTGAATGCGGCATGATCCCGCGCGAGGAGCCGCG
>JAGWZS010000010.1 GCA_018971905.1 Rhodospirillales bacterium
GTGGGCAGCAGAGCCAGCAGCCCCGCCCCGCCAACGGCCGCGGCCAAGGGCAGATGCGGAAACCAGAGATCCAGCCGCGCCCGCCGGTAGGTACGCCAGGCCAATTTTTCCAGGCCGAGTACCAACCCGCGCAACATGGTTACGCCGCCAGGACTGTGAGGAAGGGGAGGGCTAACATGCCCAATCAGTGGAGGTGCGCGGCGCCGATGTAAAGCGCCGCGCATGGGCGTTTAAGCCGCGATTTCGACCTTGAAGCTCTCGATTACCGTATTGGCCAGCAGCTTGCGGGCCATTTCTTCGGCTTCGGCCTTGGCCTTGGCGGCGTCGGTCTCAGCCAACTCCAGTTCGATGATCTTGCCCATGCGCACTTCACCTACTTGGGCGAACCCCAGATTGTTCAGGGCATGGCCGATGGCCTTGCCCTGAGGGTCGAGCACGCCGTTTTTCAGCATGATGGTGACGATGGCCTTCATGAATTACAAAACCTTTTTATTGATACGCTTCAATTCACAAACGATGCTTGTTACTGCATCGTCTCCGGGCCCTTCATGTCCCGTGAGCCAGCTTCGGGCAGTATGCCGAGACGGCGAGCCACTTCCTGGTAGGCTTCCTCGATCTTACCAAGGTCGCGGCGGAACCGGTCTTTGTCCATCTTCTCGTTGGTCTTGGCATCCCAGAGGCGGCAATTATCCGGGCTGATCTCGTCCGCTAGGACAACGCGCATCTCTTCATTTTCATAGAGTCGGCCAAATTCCAGCTTGAAATCCACCAGCGTGATGCCGACGCCCAGGAACAGCCCGGCCAGGAAGTCATTGATGCGCAGGGTGAGGTGAACGATGTCGTCCATGTCCGGTGGGGTGGCCCAGCCGAAGGCGGTGATGTGCTCTTCCGCGACCATCGGGTCGCCGAGGGCGTCATTCTTATAATAATACTCGACGATTGAGCGCGGCAGGCGTGTGCCCTCGGGGATGCCAAGGCGTTGGGCGATGCTGCCCGCCGCGATATTGCGCACCACCACCTCGATGGGGATGATTTCAACTTCTTTAATAAGTTGCTCGCGCATATTAAGTCGGCGGATGAAGTGAGTTGGGACGTTAATCTCGGCCAGCTTCGTCATCAGGAATTCGCTGATCCGGTTGTTCAATACGCCCTTGCCGGTAATCGTCCCCTTTTTTTGGGCGTTGAACGCGGTGGCGTCGTCTTTGAAATATTGCACGAGCGTGCCGGGCTCGGGGCCCTCGAACAGGATTTTTGCTTTGCCTTCATAGAGCTGGCGGCGGCGAGCCATGGATCACAAACCTTCGAAATGAACGGAGCCGGTCTATACCAACTGCGCCGGCGGAATACCATGGGGCATTCGCATGGGGGCTAAGTCCCGGGCGGGTCGGTAGAGTGCCGCCGGGGCTTTCTGGCGGGGAAGATAGATACGGCGGCAATGGCGGTTACCGCCCTGTTTATCCTGCTAACGGTGCGGATAGCAGGGCGGTAGATTCGCTCAGGCGCTCACAGTTTCCAGGAATGGATAGTCCGTGTAGCCCTCGCTGCCCTGGCCATAGAAGGTTTCGGGCACCGGCTTGTTAAGCGGTGCATTGTTGGCGAAGCGCGCGACAAGGTCTGGGTTGGCGATGAATGGTTTGCCCCAGGCTACGGCGTCGACCGTGCCGGCCGCGAGGGCTGCTTCGGCGCTTTCCCTGGTGAAGCCCTCATTGGCGATATAAACACCACCGAAAGCCTTCTTGATTTGCGGGCCAATGGAATCATCCGCCTGATGCTCTCGCGCGCAGATAAAGGCGATGCCTTTCTCGCCCAGTTCGCGGGCCACATAGGTGAACGTGGCCAGGGGGTTTGAATCGCCCATGCTGTGCGAATCGCAGCGCGGAGCAAGATGCACGCCCACCAGCTCTGCCCCGAACACGGAAGCCGCGGCGTCTACCACTTCCAGCAGCAGGCGGGCGCGGTTGGCGATGGAGCCGCCATATTCGTCTGTCCGCTTGTTGGTGGAATCCTGCAGGAACTGGTCCAGCAGGTAGCCGTTGGCGCCGTGGATTTCCACGCCGTCGAATCCTGCCATTTGTGCGTTCATGGCTGCCTTACGATAGCATTCGATGATGCCGGGGATTTCACTGGTTTCCAGCGCTCTGGGCGTGACGAACTCCTGCTGCGGGCGGACCAGGCTCACATGGCCCTGCGCCGCGATGGCGGAGGGTGCCACCGGCAGCTCGCCGTTTAGATAAAGCGGAGCGGAGATGCGGCCTACATGCCAGAGCTGGGCGAAGATGCGTCCGCCTTTCTGGTGGACGGCTTTGGTGACGAGCTTCCAGCCCTCAACCTGTTCCTGGGACCAGAGGCCGGGCGTGTCCGGGTAGCCAACGCCCATCGGAGTGACGGAGGTGGCTTCGGAGATGATTAGCCCGGCATCGGCGCGCTGGGCGTAATATTCGGCCATCAGCGCGTTGGGAACACGCCCTTCTGAAGCGCGGCAGCGCGTGAGCGGCGCCATAATGATGCGGTTAGGGAGCGTGAGCTCACCAAGTTCTAACGGGTCAAACAGGCTGGGCATAATTGAGAGTCCTTTTGGGTAAGAATTTTAGGAAAAGCGGAGGCGAATGGTGGGAGTAGGGAGAGGGATCTCCTCCTGCTCATAATTGGTCTTTCAATTTGGCAAGGAATTGGCTGATGGCGGCTTCATCCCGTTGGTAAAAAATCCATTGGCCAACCTTTTTGGACGTAATCAGGCCGGCTTGGTGCAGTACGGCCAAGTGACCGGACACGGTGGACTGGGAGAGGTCGCAGTTGGATTCGATTTTGTTTGCACAGACGCCCCATTCATAAGGATGTTCCTGGCCGGGGTAACTTTCCGCTGGGCTACTGAGCCCCCGCAAAATCTTCAGCCGTACCGGATTGGCAAGGGCTTTTAGAACTTCATCGATACCAGGCGAAGAAGGGGAAGGCTTCGTCATTAGCCGATATTTAAATCGGGCAAATCCGATTTAAAGGGGGGGTCATAATGGAATTTTGCCAAGTCCGCCCGGACGGTCGAGGATATAAGTGGGGAACGCTGTGCCGCTGATCTTGCCGCGCAGATTGGCCAGGATTTCGCGCCCGCGCGCAGGTGGCACATGAAAGCGGGCCGTGCCGGGGGCGGCATCGAGTTGGTGGAGGTAATAAGGCTTTACCCTGGCGCGCAGCATGGCCTGGAAAAGCTCTGTCAGCGCGTCCTCGGAATCATTCACGCCCGCCAGCAGTACGGTCTGGCCAAGAAGCGGGATGCCGAGTCGGGAGATATTTCGCAACGCTTGGTTTGCAGCCGCCGAGAACTCCCGGGCATGGTTGGCGTGGACGGCGAGATAGAGCGGCTTTTCGGTCTCCAGCGCGGCCAGGAGCGTGGCGTTGATCAAGGTCGGGTCCGCGACCGGCACGCGGCTGTGAATGCGCAGCAGCTCAACATGAGGGATGGCATCCAGACGGCGCAGGATTTCGCCCAGGCGGCGCGGCGAGAGGATCAGCGGGTCGCCGCCGGTGAGAATAACCTCGCGGATGGCAGGGCGGGCGGAGATATACTCATAGGCAGCCTCAAGCTGCTCCTGGGTGAGCAGGCCGCCATCCGGTCCTACCTGTTCACGCCGGAAGCAGAAGCGGCAATAGACCGGGCAGGCGAGAAGTGGCTTCAGGAGGGTGCGGTCCGGGTAGCGATGCACGATGCCGGGGAGGGGCGAGAGGGCTTCGTCCGCGATTGGGTCCGCGTTTTCATGCGGGGCGGTGATGAGTTCCGCGGGGTCGGGCAGGAATTGCAGGCCAAGGGGGTCGCCGGGAGTTTTGATCCTCGCGGCGAGAGCCGGAGGAACGGCAATGGCGTAGCGGGCGGCGACAGCCTCTGCGCCGGTGAGTTTTTCGGGCGGCAGCAGCCCGGCTTGAACCAGCTCCTGCGGGGTGCGCAGCGTGCGTTGTTTGGGGGCGGAAATTCCGTCAGGCATCTGGAGCGTGTAAACCTGCCGCCATGAGCTCTCAACCCTGGCAGACCTTGCCCGACCGCATGGCGCTTCTGCGTCGGCGTAATTTGCTGGCCGCCGCCGTGCGCGCCTTCTTCACCGCGCGTGGCTATACGGAGGTGGAAACACCCTATGCCGTGCCAGCGCCGGGTGAGGAGGTGCATCTGCGTGCCCGGCCCGCTGGCCGGGAATGGCTGAATACCTCGCCGGAATTTGCGATGAAGAAGCTGCTGGCGGGGGGCTCGGGGCCGATTTTTCAGCTGGCGCGTGTGTGGCGGGAGGAACCGTGGTCCGGCACACATGCGCCCGAGTTCACCATGCTGGAATGGTATGATCTGCACGCGGATATGGGCGCGCTGATGCGGGAGAGCTTTGCGCTGCTGCAGGCGACCTTGCCGCCGGAGGTAAGCTGCAGGGGAATCACCACGCGGCTGGACGAGCCGGAATATTTAACCGTGGCGGACGCGTTCAAGCGTTATGTGGGTGCCGACGTGCTGGCCACGGCGGGAGACGCGGCAGCGCTGGCGGCACAGGCCAAGGCCAAGCTGCGCGACGGGGAGGATTGGGAAGATTTGTTCTTCCGCCTGATGTTGGAGCGGGTGGAGCCGCATCTAGGGCGTGAACGGGCGACGTTCCTTACGCATTGGCCCGCCGCGCAAGCGGCGTTGGCGCGGCGCAGCCCGGAGGATGAGCGGGTGGCGGAGCGGTTTGAGCTGTATGTCTGCGGGATCGAACTGGCCAATGCATTCGTGGAGCTGACGGATGCAACCGAACAGCGGGCGCGTTTTATTGAAGACCGGGCCAGGCGCCATGCGCTCTATGGACCAGATTGGGCGCTGGATGAGGATTTTCTGGCAGCCGTGGGGAGGTTGCCAGCCTGCGCTGGTATTGCGCTGGGGTTCGATCGGCTGGCCATGCTGGCTACCAATGCGCGGTGCATTGCCGACGTGCTATGGTTGCCAGCGGTTTAAAACTAAATGCAACCAAAAGCATCTGAAAGATGCTTTTGAGGGGCGGCGGGGGTAGTTTGTATTCTGCAAATTGAAGGGGATGGATGATGCGGCTGGTCTATGCTCTAAGTTTAATGCTGGCGCTGGCGGGATGTACGACCGGGCCAAGCCTGGAGTCTCAAATGGCGGCTTACATAGGCTCGTCCGAGACGGGTTTGGTGCAGAAGCTGGGGGTGCCCGCCAGGCAGATCACTGTGAACAACGTCACTTATCTGGCTTATGAACTGCGGAACCAGACGCAATTGCAGCCGGGCGACTACGCATGGGGCGGGCCTTATTGGGGCGGTTGGGGACCTTATCCTTATGCCATAGGGCGCCCGATGATGCCGCAGGATATCCGGGTATGGTCCTGCGAGGTTACTTTTGTGCTGGCAAGCGGCAAGGTGCAGAGCTTCACCTTGCGTGGGAATGACTGTCAGTAGCTGGCCTAAGCCGCGCTTTGAATCGCGCGCAGCATGGCCTTTATGCCCGTGGCCGCGCCATCCTCATGGTTCCAGACTGCGGCGGAAACAGCCAGGAATTCCGCGCCAGCCTGCACCAGGGGGGCACAATTTTCGGCGGTGATGCCGCCGATGGCCACGCAAGGAACTTCCATCGTCTCCGCCCATATTTTTAGCGTGTCGATGTCCGCCATTTCCGGCGGCTCCTTGGTGGTGGTGGGGAAAAAGGCGCCGAAGGCCACGTAGTCAGCCCCGGCCTCGCTGGCCTCCATCGCCAGGTGGCGGGAATTGTGACAGGTGACGCCAAGGGTAAGGCTGCCAAGGATTTTGCGGGCCTGCTTGGCGGGCATATCCGTTTGGCCGACATGGGAGCCATCACAGCCGGATTTTACCGCCAGTGCTGGGTTGTCGTTCAGTAAAAAGGCGACATCGCGGCTTTGGACGATGGGGCGAAGCCGCTCGATAACGCGCAACAGCTCGGCCTCGGGCACATCTTTCAACCGCAGCTGAACGGCTGCGACATCGCCCGCATCGAGGGCACTGGCCAGGGTTTGTTCAAAATCAACCGGCAGGATGGGCGGGGTGATGAGATAGAGGCGGCAATCAGCTGTCATGGCGCGTTCCAGTAAAGGGGCGGTCCCTCGAAAAAGGCCGCCCCGAGAAACTTGAAATATTGGCGGGAGGAGGCTCCCGCCCGGCATTTCAGGCCTTGTTCAGATAGATGTCGATGATCTTCTGCAGCATGGCCAGCGCTTCCTCGCGCGGGCGCTGGAAGGTGTTGCGGCCGATGATGGAGCCATTGGCGCCGCCGTCACGCAAGCCACGGATTTCTTCATAGAGGCCATCCAGGCTCTTCGCCTCGCCGCCGGAGAACACCACGATGCGCTTACCCGCGAAGCAGCTATCGACCACGTGCTTGACGCGCTTGGCCATGGTGGACGCGTCGAAACCGGCGTAGGATTTTTTGGCGGCTTCAAGGGAGATGACGTCCGTGGGGGGTTTCACTTTGATGATATGGGCGCCGAGCAGGGCGGCCATGTGGGCGGCGTAGGCGCAGATATCCAGTGCCGTCTCGGCTGCCTTGTCCAACATCGGGCCACGCGGATAGGACCAGACGACAACGGCAAGACCGGCGGATTTGGCCTCTTCGGCCATTTCGCGGATTTCTTCCATCAGCTCGAAGGCGAATTCGGAGCCAGGATAAATGGTGAAGCCGATGGCGGAGCAGCCCAGGCGCAGAGCGTCCGACACTGAGCCGGTGAGCGCCTGGTTCTTGTCGGTGGCCAAGGAGTTGGAAGAATTCACCTTCAAAATTGTTGGGATTTGCCCGGCGAATTCGGCCGCGCCGACTTCCAGCATGCCGAGCGGCGCGGCATAGGCGGATAGCCCGGCATCGACGGCCAGTTGATAGTGGTAATACGGGTCATAAGCCGCAGGGTTCGGCGCGAAGGAGCGGGCCGGGCCGTGCTCGAAGCCTTGATCCACGGGCAGAATGACAAGCTTGCCGGTGCCCGCCAGCTTGCCCTGCATCAACATGCGGGCGAGATTCGCCTTGGTTCCAGGGTTGTCGCTCTCGTAGTGCGACAGGATTTTCTTAACCGTATCGGTCATCGCCATATGAACCAATCCTCCATTGGGAAACTGGCGGCCATGTAACGCATGGCGACGGTAATGTCATCCGTCGAGCCAGGAAATCAGCCGGTTTTCCGCGTGGTGTATGCGTAGATCGAGTGCCGGTGGCCTGGCATTGAGCAGGGTGGCGCCGTTTTTTGCCGCCAACTCCGCGATTTCATTCCAGCTTGGGCAGGGCGAAAGCACCAAGCCCTTAAGCCCTATGCTAAGCGCCTCCGCTGCCCGCCCGGGTGCCGTAGCGCAATCAAGCAAAGCCGGGCCACTGTAACCCGCAGCTGACAGCAGTGCGCGCCACCATAAGCAGCCCCATGAAAGTGCTGCGCCGGGGGGGGAAAGGAGCGTGGTGGGCCTGGCCTGGCCGAGAGCCAAGCGTGCCTCACCCAGCCCGTGAACGAGGACAGCTGGCGGCAGTGGATCAAAATTTAGCGATTCAATGGTCAAGCTGCGCTTCATCCTTGACCTTACATACTAGGGTCGGGTTGAATAATCAGCATGGCCGAGTCGGAATCTGAAGACGAAATTTTGGATCGTATCGAGGAGGCGCTTCGCAAAATTGCTGGCGTGTCCAAAAATATCAAATTGCCGGGCGGACAAGATGAAGCGCTTGACCGTAAGGCGCTTTCAGCGGCACTGGACAAGGTAATTTTCAGGCTTAGAGAAGCTCTGGACCCTCCCCAGGTACCACCAACGGAGTAAGGCCATGGCGCAGGTTACAATTCGCATCAATGGCTATGCCTATACTGTCGGTTGTGAAGATGGGCAGGAAGAACATTTGGCCAAGATGGCTGCCGAGATCGAGCAGCGCATTGCCAGCATTAAAGCGATTGGCGGGCAATCTGGCGAGGCACGGTTGCTGATGCTAGCGGCGCTTCTTTTGGCCGATGAGCTATATGACCTCAAATCCCACGAAACAGGCGTGGCCGCGCAAACGCCACAGCATGAGGGTGGAAAGACGAGCGGCGAGCGCCGGGCCAGGTTACGGCGGGTGGCGGCGCGGGCGGAAGAAATCGCCTCAGATCTCTTGGATATCTGACGCGGCTTCAGAGCATTTGTCGGCAAAAGATTGCGGCGCGAGTTTATCCGGCCTACAAGCCATTAAGGAGCTGCCCGGTGCGTCAGGCAAGTCATCCCCTGGGCCGTTAAGCACTTCCCTTGGGGGCTGGCTCTGCTCAGACTCTGGTCTGGGTAACTGGTGCCCACCTGCACAGCAGGCCTTGGGAGGATGCAAACGCCAACGGCCAGGGTGGCTCCACTGAATTATTTTGGACTGAACCGATGTAAAAACAACGTGTTTGGTGCTATTTGGGCATGGTTTTATTGACCGTTGGGCTGCATCCTGGCATCTTTGCAAGCTGGGGGGCAGCATGACACGCTCAGAATTGATCGCTGGATTGGCGGAGGACAACCCGCATCTTACCATGTCGGACGTGGAGAAAATTGTCTCCGCGCTTTTTGATGAAATGACATCTGCTCTTGCACGTGGTGAGCGGGTAGAATTGCGCGGCTTTGGCGCTTTTACGGTGAAGCGGCGGCAGGCGCGTTCCGGCCGTAATCCTCGCACGGGGGAAGCCGTTGAAGTTGCACAAAAATCTGTTCCATTTTTCAAGGCAGGCAAAGAGCTGCGAGAACGGATCAACAAACCGACCGTTGCCCCGGTTGTGGCAAAGAAAAACGGTGGAGCAAAAAGCTGAAAACTATCAATTTTTTGATTGGTTTCCTGATCGTTCTCGTACTGGTTGTATTCGTTCTGTCGAACCGGGTGCCAGTACTGATAGGGTTTTGGCCATTTGGTACGGCTTCCGCTTGGCTTGGCCCGATTGTTATTGGCGCGCTGGCTTTAGGGTTTTTTATTGGGTTGCTGGTTGGGGTACCAAAGCAATTTCATTGGCGCCGGCGTGCTCGCACAGCAGAAAAGCATTTGGCTGAGTTGTGTGTGCCGCCGGGCAATATTCAGCCGAGCGCTGCCCAGCCTGCCGTTTTAAAATGAGTTTTGCGTGATGAAGAGGCTGATTGCGGCGATTGATACGCAGGATCTTTTGCGCGCGCGGGATATGGTGAGCGCTGTTGCGCCGTATTGTGGTCTGGTAAAGCTAGGGCTGGAGTTTTTTCTGCGCAATGGGCCAGATGGTTTTCGGGCGGTTGCGCAGGGCTCGGATGTGTTTCTTGATCTCAAGCTATTCGACATTCCCAATACTGTCGCGGGAGCGGTTCGGTCTCTTCTGCCATTGGCGCCTAAGATGCTGACTGTTCATGCCAATGGAGGCAGCAACATGATCGCGGCTGCGGCCGAGGCGGCAGCACAGGCAAAGCAGAACCGTCCGAAGATTTTGGCGGTAACCGTGCTGACAAGTTTTGACGAAGCAGGGCTGGCGGAGACGGGTGTTTCTGAGGGTACGACGCAGCAGGTGTTACGCTTGGCACGGCTGGCGTTGGGTGCAGGGGTGGATGGCTTGGTTTGCTCGGCGCATGAGATTGCCATTTTGCGCGATGCTTTTGGCGAAAAGCCGCTGCTGGTGGTGCCTGGTATACGCCCGGCGGGTGCAGCGCTTGGCGACCAGGCGCGCGTGATGACGCCTGAGCAGGCCGTGGCCGCTGGCGCAGACTATATTGTGGTAGGCCGACCCATAACTGGTACAGCGAATCCAGCGGAAGCCGCTGCTGCGATTGCCAATGCGATTAGATAAATGAGTCTGGTAAAAATTTGCGGCATAAACAGCGCCGAGGCGTTCGATACAGCGGTGGAGGTAGGCGCTGATTTTATTGGCTTTGTTTTCTTCCCGGCTTCGCCGCGCTTTGTAACGGGAATTGAGGCAAAGCTGATTTCGGAGCGCCATGCGGGCGGACCAAAACGTGTTGGGTTGTTTGTTGACCCGCAATTAGACGAAATCGACGATATTTTGCAGAACGTCTCTCTGGATATTTTGCAAATATACGGCGCAGCCAATCATATTGGCGCATTCAGAGACCGGTTTGGAAGGCCGGTGTGGCGCCAGCTTGGCGCCGAGACAGAGGCTGATTTTCCGTTACATGATGAGGTTTCCGACGGCTTTGTTGTGGAAGCCAAGCCGCCAAAGGGTGCGGCGCGCCCTGGCGGAAATGCTGCACAGGCGGATTGGGATTTGCTCTCCCGTTTCCACCCCCATAAGCCTTGGCTGCTGGCGGGTGGATTGACCCCGGACAACGTGGCGGAAGGGCTGCGGCGGACAGGAGCGCCGGGGGCTGACGTGTCCTCCGGCGTGGAAAGTGCGCCGGGCCGGAAAGACCCGGCGCTGATTAAAGCTTTCGTTGCGGCGGTTAGAGCGGGCGGGTTCAGTTCACGTATTTCTTAACGTAAGGCAGTATGGCACGGGCAATGCGGGTCATGCCCTCACGGTCAGGATGCAAGGCCGGTTCCGGCGGCATCAGCCTTGGGTCGACGTAGAGGCTGGGATCAACCCGCCCATCCTTCATGAATAATGCGCTGAGATCGATATAAGTGACATTTTGGCTGTGGGTATAAACCTTGGCCAGGGCGGTGTTGGTGGTCAGGGTTTGTGTATCCACCCAGGGGCTGCGGATCGATGGCAGTACGCCAAGAAGCAGAATATGGGCTTTGGGAAGACGGTTGTGAGTACCAGTGACCACAGCTTCGATTCCCGGCACGGTCATGGCCGTATCCCAATGCACGCGGCCGAAATTGTTTGCGCCGATTAAAATAATCACGAGTTTCGGGTGCAAGCCGGCCACTTGCCCATGATCCAATCGCCAGATCAGGCTGGCCGTGGTGTCGCCGATAAACCCAAAGTCCAGCGCACCATAAGGCGCATAATATTTATTCCAAACGGGCTTTATGTCGTCATAGCCATGGCCGCCTTGGCGTTGCCAATAATAGGTAATTGAATCACCAAGCCAGACGATTTTGGCATCGGGCTGTCTGGCTTTTTCGGCGAAGGTTGTATGCCAGCGTGCGTTCCACCAGGGCAGGTCGGTGCGGCCGATTGGTGCCTCAGCCAAGTTGATTTTTGCCAGAGCTGCGGCCGGAATGAGAAAGGCGGCGGCTATCCAGAGCAGACGTTTCATAGCCCAACCAACAACAGCAGAAAGGCGCCAGCCCCGGCTATGGCGCAATAAAGGGCAAAGGGCTTAAGCGCCCAATCGTCATGTTCCTTGAAGTACCGCATTAGAAATGCGGTGCTGGCATATGCGACGATTCCTGACGTGATTGCCGCAATCACGGATGCGCCAAACAGGGCGTGCAGTTGATGCTGGTGTAAGAGCTTTGGAACTTCCGCAACACCCGCGGCAACAATTACCGGCGTACCCATTAGGAAGGAAAATTTCGCCGCGCCGGCATGTGAAACGCCGCGTTTAAGGCCGCCAACAATGGCGGCGCCGGAGCGTGAAATGCCGGGCAAAAACGCCAGGCACTGGAATAATCCGATGATCAGCGCATCCAGATAAGAAATGTTGCCCTGGCGCAGGTGGCGGCTGCGTAAACGCTCGCCCAGCAACAACAAGCCAGCATTGGCAATAAGAAATACACAAGCGACGAGGGGGCTGCCGAAGAGATGTGCGATTGGCTTTTTAAACAATCCCCCAATAACCACCGCGGGAAGAGTAGCGACGACCAGTTTACCTAATAACCCCCGGGCTGCCGCATTTTCTTCGGCGTAACCTAACCCAAGCAGGCCACGCGCCATTACCAGCCATTCAACGTAGAAATACGCAATTAGCCCGGTGGCTGTGCCAAGGTGCAGCATAACAAGAAAGGGCAGAAAGCCAGGAGCGCTTTGGTCTATTCCCCAATGCAACAGCGCGGGAACAATAACCGCATGACCGAGCGAGCTGACGGGGAACAGCTCTGTCGCCCCCTGAAGGGCGGCGAAGAGAACGGCATGCATCAAGTCCATAAAATCTCCTTTCGGCTATGGCGTGGAGCCGAGTCCCGCCCTACCTGCTGCATTGCAGAAATCTCGTCCGCCGTTAAGTCAAAGGTCATGCCTAACGTGTCTGATTCTTATTCCCACGCCGCACCTTCCCGCCAGATAGTCGGGCTGCTTGCGGCCTCCTGCGGTATTGTGGTCGCCAATATCTATTATTCACAGCCGCTGGTGGGGCTGATTGGCCGGGCTTTGGGTATGCAGCCAAGAGCAGAAAGCCTGATTGTAAGCCTTACGCAGCTTGGCTATGCAACAGGGTTAGTGTTTCTGGTCCCGCTGGGGGATCTGGTGGAAAATCGCCGCTTGGTAGTGGTAACCGTAGCTGCCGCGACTTTGCCGCTCCTGCTTGCGGGATTTGCGTGGGATGGGCCGGTGATGTTGGTGGTCTCTGTGCTGATTGGCCTCACCTCGGTGGCGGTTCAGATGCTTATTCCTATCGCGGCGCATTTAACCCCACAGGCATCACGTGGTCGGGTCGTCGGGCTTGTGACGAGCGGATTACTCTTCGGAATTTTGTTTTCACGCCCGATTGCTTCAGGAATAGCGGCCTTCACCTCCTGGCGTCTGGTTTTCTTTATATCCGCTGTGTTAATGGCGGGGCTGGCTTTCCTCTTGCATCGGGCTCTCCCCTACCGGGAGCCCGAGGCCAGTCATCACTATGCGGCGTTGCTTGCTTCTTTATTCAGCTTGCCGGTGCGCTTTCCTATTTTAAGGCAAAGAGCGATTTACCAAGCGGCCGCTTTCTCGGGTTTTTCTCTATTCTGGACCGGCATTCCGCTTTTTCTGATGCATGAATTTGGCTTTACCCAACGTGGTATCGCTCTGTTTGCCTTGGCTGGCGCCGCCGGAGCGTTTTCGGCTCCCGTGGCGGGGCATCTTGCTGACCGTGGTTTTACTGCTGCTGGAACATTTTCCTCTTTGGTTGGGATAATGGTGGCTTTCGTGATTGCTGCAGCGGGTGCGGCTTTTCATTCCGTGCTTGTGTTGGTGCTCGCGGCGATTGTGCTAGACGCGGCGGTGCAGACAAGCTTGGTGCTGGGACAGCGTTCCATATATGTCTTGGCACCAGAGTTGCGCTCGCGCATGAATGGCATCTTCATGGCCATGTTTTTTCTTGGAGGTGCGGCCGGCTCTGCCGCCACCGGGCCATTGCTGGCCAATGGTAGCTGGATGGAGCTTTGCATGGCAGGTGGTTTGCCCCCCTTATTTGCCCTGGTCTACTTCTGCTTTTCGGCCTTTCGATGACTCAGGCTGCGGTTCTGCTGGTGATCGCCGCCAGCCTGGCTTCCATGATGGTGCGGCCATTTGGCGTGTCGGAAGCTGTGCCCGTTCTTGTTGGTGCCGCCTTGTTGGTGGTGTTTGGCGTTTTAACCCCATTTGCTGCTGTGCAGGCTGTGGGTCAGGGCGTGGAAGTTTATTTTTTCCTCATAGGTATGATGTTGCTGGCGGAGCTTGCGCTGCTGCAGGGCGTATTTGCGTGGGCGGCAGCCCGCTTGTTGCAAATGGCGCAGGGCTCTGCAGTGAAGCTATTTGCGCTGATTTATGCTCTGGCGGTGATAATCACCGTTTTGCTCTCTAATGATGCGACTGCGGTAGTATTCACGCCCGCTGTTGCCGCCATTGCAGCTGCGGCAAAGATTGCAGAGCCGTTACCCTACTTGTTGATTTGCGCTTTCGTGGCGAACGCCGCTTCGTTTGTTCTGCCCATTTCAAATCCGGCGAACCTTGTACTGTTCGGCCATGAAATGCCGCGCCTGGATGTCTGGTTCAAATTATTTGGCTTAGCTTCGGTGCTCTCCATCATGGTAACGTATGTCATGCTCTGGCTGACTCAGCGCCGCGTGGTCTGCGGTACGGTAGAACTGCCGAAAACGATGCCTGAGTTGACACAAGGTGGACGCTGGACCTTGGCCGGATTGAGCGGGACAGCGGTTATACTTGTTCTGGCGGCGTGGTTTGGCTGGCCGCTGGGTGTGGTAACCTTTGGATTGGCGGTTGGTTGCCTTGGGTTGGTATGGCTTTTGGGCGGGCAGCACCCTCGGCCTGTATTATTGGGGGTTTCCTGGAGCATATTGCCCCTGGTAGCAGGGCTTTTCATCATGGTTGGCGCGCTGGATTCCATTGGTGTCATGAGCAAAGCCAAGAGCTTTACTCATGAAGAGTTGCTGCCAATTGGGGCTGGGGTAGCTCTTCTGACAAATGTGGCGAATAACCTGCCTATAGGGCTGCTCGCGTCTCATTTATTTCCGGGGGGTGCGTTAGTGCGGAGAGCCGTGGCTTTAATTGGCGTGGATCTTGGCCCAAATTTATCCGTTACAGGCTCTTTAGCCACCATTCTTTGGATGAATGCCCTTCGTCGGCAGGGGCTTTCAATGAGCGGATGGCGCTTTTTGGGACTGGGGATGGTTTTAATGCCGCCTGCATTGCTGGTTGCCATCGGGGGCTTATGGCTAATTAATTAAATCTGTGGAAAGTTAAAAAGGGGCCGCTTTTAACACACGGGGTAGGGCGATGAGTTTGGCGCGCGGTGCGGCACGCGGGGCTGGCTGGAGCTTTATTGCGATATTTGCGGAGCGCAGTATCGGCTTTTTTGTGCTTGCGCTGCTGATGCGAGTTGTTCCCCTGCGAGATGTTGGGCTTATTGCTATAGCGTCGGCATTTTCAGAATTGGCCCGAATTGTTGCCAATAGCGGGGCGGGTGAACAAGTTCAGGCAAGCCCCGGCGATCTTACAGTTGAAGCAGGCGCATTTTGGAGTCAATTGATTGCCTCCCTGACGTTTTCGGTCATGCTTTGGTTCGCCGCGCCCTGGGTAGCAGCCCTTTATAAACTGCCGCTTCTTGGGGTTTTAAGGGCAATGGCGGTGACCGTGGTGATGACCGCTTTTTTGATTGTGCCGTCCGCACGGCTGACATCACAATTTCGTTTCCGTACAATCGGCCTCATTTCTTTTAGTAGCACGGCACTTGGTGGGGCCTGCGCATTGCTGTTGGCGTATAATGGACACGGCTTGATGTCCTTAATTGTACAACGCCTGGTTGGGGTTGGGTTTTATGCCGTTGTAGCATGCATTTGCGCTCAGTGGATGCCTCCTCCGCTGCCCTCGTTGACTGTAATCCGTGAAGGGTTCCGGTTTTCCTTGCCGCTGATGGAGGCCGCATTTGTCGACTTCATCGCCATCACGGGCTATGTAATGCTCGTGGGATTGCGCATGCCGGTAAGTGCGGTAGCTCAGTTTCGTATTGCCCAACGTCTCATTGAAGTATTGCAAGAAATAGCATTTCTTCCGGCCCGGAAGGTATTTATGCCAGTGTTGGTGGCGATCCAGGCAGAGCCGCAGCGCCGGGCTGAGGTGGTTCAACAAATGCTGGATCCGTTGTTGATGCTAATCTGTTTCGTGTGTGCGGTTAGCGGCGCGGCAGCCAAGCCCATCATACTGACGATGTTCGGTGTAAAATGGCTGCAGGCGGTTCCTGTTTTTTCGATCCTCGCCTTGGTAACTCCGGCTTTAGCGCTGTATGGCTTGATTAATCCCATACTTACCGTAACCGGCCGTACCAGATTGGTTTCATGGTACGCCTGGGTGAATGCCCTGACGATCGCGGCGTGCTGCTGGCTGGTGGCGCCTTATGGCCTTATCCCGCTTGCCTGGGCGTTGGTCGTGCGAGGGCTGGTTGGGTTACTGCTGTTCTTCGGGGCGCTTAGGCAGGGGGTTCCCGGCTCAGCCTGGACGACGTTTCGGCTTCTGGGTTTGCCAGTAGGGGGATTAATCGCAGCGAGGCTATCAGCCCACGCAATGCTTGAATGGCTGCCGCTTCTAAGCCGGATAAATGAAATGGCTGTATCAACCTCCACGGCCGCGTTTGTTTTTGTTGTTTTGGTTCTTGGGCTGGCGCCTGCCCGCATAAAAGCCATGCGTGTGCGCATGAGCCGCGCCCTATTTTCTCGTCAAGCCACGCTATAAAATCTTGGTTTTCCTTGCCTGGATGCTGCCTTGCTGCTTGAATGGGGTATGAGCCCATCCCTCATAAATGTGCGTCGGCCCGTTCGTCAGTTGGCGGGTATTGTGATTACGTCGCCGCATTCCGGGCGCGGGTATTCGCCAGAGTTTCTTGCGTCGTCGCGATTAACCGCAGAGACGATCAGGGGCTCGGAAGACAGCTTTGTGGATGAACTGTTTGCTATGGCGCCGGCATTGGGGCTGCCGCTTTTGTCTGCGGAATTTCCCCGTGCCTGGTGTGATGTGAACAGAGAGCCGTGGGAGCTTGACCCGGCGATGTTTGCTGATCCGCTGCCCGATTATGTGAACACGACAAGCCCGCGGGTTGCCGTTGGGCTTGGTACAATTGCCCGCGTTGTTGGCACGGGAGAGCCGATTTATGCCCGTAAGCTATTGTTTGAGGAAGCGCGGAGCCGAATTGAAACCTGCTGGCATCCGTTTCATGAGGCATTGACGGGGTTGATTGATGAAAGCCGGAAGACTTTCGGCTATTGTTTTGTACTGGACTGCCATTCGATGCCAACGCCGATTGGCCGTTTGAGCAGGCGCCCAGAGATTGTTCTGGGCGACGGGCATGGCGCCAGCTGCGGCGCTGCGTGGACCAGGCACGTTGAAATGTTTTTTGAAAATCAGGGCTTCTCCGTATCAAGGAACGATCCTTATGCGGGTGGGTTTATTACCCGCCACTACGGATGCCCGGATAACGGTGTACAGGTGATGCAGGTCGAAATTGCGCGTAATCTTTACATGAATGAGCGGCAGTTTACCCGAAAACCATCTTTTGAGATGGTGTCCCGCCGTATGGGGGAGCTCATGAAGCAGATGATCGCCACAATTCAGCATTGGGGCGAACTGGGTCCACGGTTTAATGAGGCAGCTGAATGAGGCTCTCGTACCGCTAAGCTAGTGAAGAATCTGTGCAAAAGAAGGAGGTAGCCTGGAAGTGAAGCCCTTAAACGATATTCGGGCTGGGGGCTTTACCTTCTGACGTTGGACCATTAAGAGCAGGTGAGCTGCATTGTTCAGGCAATATGGTGCAGACGGAGGGGTGGCCGAGAGGCTGAAGGCGGCGGTTTGCTAAACCGTTATACGCTGTCAAGGCGTATCGTGGGTTCGAATCCCATCTCCTCCGCCAGAACTCATTGAAATCATTCTGTTTTTTTTGGTCTCTCCAGGGGTGCTTGGAGAGAGTTTAGGGCTTGCTGTTGGAGGCGATTTTCGGGAGTTTTTCCGACGATCGACAACAAGATAACAACATAAAATTTTTGTTTTTGAATGTCGTTTGACATGCGGCGATCGCGATCCGCAGCCGGCCTCGCTCGTAATGTGCTATGGCACCGAGCCGACCTCGATGGCCATCCTGCGCTGGTCGCAGGAGCGCGGTGTCGCCTGGCACTACATCGCGCCGGGCAAGCCACAGCAGAATGGCTTCAGCGAGAGCTTCAACGGTCGGCTGCGGGATGAATGTCTTAACGAAACGCTATTCACCTCCCTGCGCCATGCACGGATGGTGCTCAGCGCCCGGTGGCTCGACTACAATACGGTCCGGCCCCATTCCGAATTCGGCGGCAAAACACCCGCCGAATTCGCCGGCAAGCAAGGCTTGGGGCATGCCCCAAACAATGTTGCCATCACTTCAACCATCAAGCGTGAAGGGGCAGGACGCTACAGCTGACCGGATACAAGTTCGGGAGCACGTCACGTCAGGCTCATACCCTATGAATTTATCTGCAAATGCTGGACCGCCGAGCCAAAGCGATTCAAAATGAACCCGCTCCAGAAAATGCCTGGACTAACCACCTAATTTCAGAGGGGGATTACCCACCGTAATACGATAGATGAAGAATCAAATAGTGGGTCTAATGCTTATATTATATTCAACCTAAAATTGATGTTTGGCTTTTAAAATCAACCTTTGGTGGGTATTTAGTCGGGATTTTATGCGCGACTTGCCAAAGAATAAAGAAGGAGGGGTATTGCTGCCGGCAAGGCGTGAACCTTAAGTTTTTGAAGTAGTTTCATATTGGAGCGCCATTAATTATAGTGTGAGGCATGGTGGATAGCGGAGTACACGCAGATCTTATTGCTGTTCTTGTCGCTGTAACGGCAGGCGAGCCGCGCGTTTTAACAATCGACAACGGTTATGCATTGCCAGCCGGCCCGCTGCAGACGGGGCATAAAAGTTTGCAAGCGGGTCTGCGGGCATGGGTTGAGCAACAAACGCATCATAGCTTGGGTTACGTTGAACAGCTGTATACATTTGCTGATCAAAAAGCCGGAGCTGGGCGGAGTATTTCTATCTCATATCTCGCTTTGAGCCGGGAACAGCCAGCAAAACATGCAGGAGCAATTTGGCGGAGCTGGTATGATTACTTCCCTTGGGAGGACGCAAGGCGCGGCGTAACTGAGCTGGCTGAGATTAGAAGTCGATTGGATGCATGGAGTAGCGGTTCAGGAGAACGCAAAGCGCGGGGCAACGCATTATTTAACGCCTCAGGGCAAGGATGGAATGAAGAGCTGATTCTTCAGCGTTATGAAATGCTTTGGGAAGCGGGCTTGGTTCCGGAGGCAGTGAGAGGTTTGTCGTCTCCATCGCATTTTGGATTTGGAATGGAAATGACGCACGACCATCGTCGGATTTTGGCAACGGCCATTGCCAGGCTGAGGGCAAAAATAAAATATCGTCCTGTGGTATTTGAGTTGCTGCCAAATGAATTCACATTATTGGAGCTTCAACATACGATGGAGGCCTTGGCGGGGCGAAGTTTGCATAAGCCTAATTTTCGCCGCCTAATCGAACAGCAAGATCTTGTTGAAGAGACGGGCCGCTCTTCTTTCGGTTTAGCAGGGCGCCCGGCTAAGTTGTTCAGGTTTCGCGCTGTCGTGCGAGCCGAACGCGGGTTTTTCGGGTCAAAGCTTCCTGTTGTAAGATAAATGACTTGATTTGTTATACTCAATCCGAGTATAACAGTCCGCATAATACTCATTTTGAGTATAAGTGGGGTCGTGTATGCCTTTGGACCAACTTTATGATCGTGTGTCGCGTGTCATACCGCGGCTTGAGTGGGCATCGATGGAAGAAGATGTTCACGCAATATTGGAGCTGAAAAGACGGCGTAAGGCTGTTATTTTAGCTCACAACTATCAGTCGCCTGAAATTTTTCATGGTGTTGCGGATATTGTTGGAGATAGCTTGGCGTTGGCGCGCGAGGCTCAAAAAGTTGATGCTGATATCATCTTGATGGCAGGCGTTCACTTTATGGCCGAAACGGCTAAATTGATGAATCCTGAAAAGATGGTTTTGATTCCTGATGCTGAAGCCGGTTGTTCGTTAGCCGAGTCAATTCTACCGGAAGATGTGGCGCGACTTCGCCAAAGATATCCTGGGCGCCCAGTCGTAACTTACGTCAATACTTCGGCGGCAGTTAAGGCGATGAGTGATATCTGTTGTACTTCAGGTAATGCCAAGAAAGTTGTTGAATCTCTTGGAGTATCTGAGGTTATCATGCTGCCGGATGAGTTCTTGGCTTTAAACGTTGCAAAAGAAACTCATGTTAAGATACTGACGTGGAAAGGGCATTGCGAAGTACATGAGCGTTTTTCACCAGAAGATATTGCAGCCCTCCGGAGACAGTATCCGGGCGTAACCGTTTTAACGCATCCGGAGTGCCCTCCAGATGTGGTAGAGGCTGGGGATTTTTCTGGCTCAACTGCGGTCATGGCAGATTATGTGCGAGAGAACAAACCGGCGCGCGTGGCGCTGATTACGGAGTGCTCGATGAGCGATAATATTGCTCAGGCAAGTCCAGAAACTGATTTTGTGAAACCCTGCAATCTCTGTCCTCACATGAAGCGGATTACATTAAAAAATATCAGGAGAAGCCTAGAAGAGTTGCAAGAAGAGGTGATAATTAAACCGGAGTATTTTGTTTCTGCCAGGCAAGCAGTTGAACGTATGCTGGCAGTCAAATGATTATTATCGGCGGAGGGGTGGCGGGGTTGATGGCGGCTCTTGCCGCTGCCCCGCGCCAAGTTACGTTAGTTAATCCTGTGCCGCTTGGATTGGGCTCTGCCAGCTGGCTTTCACAAGGCGGAATGGCAGCGGCCATTGGAGAGGACGACACAATTGATCTGCATATTGCTGACACGCTTTCAGCTGGCGCAGGATTGTGCAACAATTATGTTGTTGAAAAAATTGTATCGGCTGCTCCTGCGTTAGTAGAAAAGCTTGTGTCCTACGGTGTAAGCTTTGATCGTCAAACAAATGGTGCATTAGCCTTGGGCTTGGAAGCTGCGCATTCGCGGAAGCGAATTCTACATGGCGGTGGCGACCGTACGGGCTCAACCATTATGCAAGCTTTGATCAGGAAAGTTCGTCAAACATCATCGGTAACGCTTTTGGAGGCTTCTGCCCGGCGGATTTTAATTGGAGATGGAGGTGTCTTAGGCGTACAAATTTCGAGAGCGCACGAGACGTTCAATCTTGAAGCAGATCGCATTTTACTCGCAACAGGGGGGATTGGAGGATTATACCGTCACAGCACAAATCCCCAGGGTGCAATTGGGCATGGTCTGATTCTAGCGTCGATGGCGGGTGCAGCTTTGCAGCATCTTGAATTTATACAATTTCATCCGACAGCATTGGATGTTGTAGCTTCACCCTTACCACTAATATCTGAAGCGGTTCGAGGAGAAGGGGCCAGATTTATTGATGAGCAAGGCCACTATTTTATGAATGGAGCCGACCTTGCTCCAAGAGATGTCGTGGCTCGGAGTGTATTTAATCATATGTCCAAAGGACATCGTGTGTTTCTGGATACGAGTGGTATGAACGCGCTATTTCCAAAGCGCTTCCCAACAATTTATGCTTCTTGTGTTCAAGCCGGACTTGATATGGAATCACAACTAATACCTGTTACACCGGCTGCGCATTACCACATGGGTGGCATTGCGGTAGATGAATATGGCCGCACTAATGTTGATGGGCTCTATGCTGCAGGAGAAGTCGCGTGTACTGGCCTCCATGGTGCTAACCGCTTGGCGAGTAACTCACTTTTAGAAGCCGCTGTTTGCGGCGATGTGGCAGGGCGTGCCATGGTAGCGCAGGCAGCTAAGAGATCAAAAGTTTTACCTTTACTGCCTCCTCCATCTGTGCCGGATGCTCAAGAAGTACGTGATGTGATGACAGCTCATTGTGGAGTGCTCCGTACCGGTCAGGGCCTTGAGGAGGCGGCAGAAATTTTATCCGGTTTAGCTCAAAAAAATCCGGCTGCAGAACTTTCTTTGAAGATCGTAGAAGCTGCGCTGGCACGAAAAATATCTATCGGTGCACACACCAGAATAGATCAACCAGTACGCCAAGCTGCTTAAGAAATTTAAATGATACCTAAAATACCAGAAATTATGAT
>JAGWZS010000185.1 GCA_018971905.1 Rhodospirillales bacterium
CGGCCGGTGGCACGGATGCCACGGTGCGGGAAAAACCCCTCCAGGAGGCGGTGAAATAAGAAACCGGTTGGTGGCGCGTGCCCGGCACACCAGATAAGCAGCCCGGAAAAATTGGGACCGACACGATGACGCAAAGACAATCACCCCCAGAACAGGAGCTGAGCCATGCGGGCGTGGTGGTGGATAAGGCGATCGAATATATGATCAGCCAGGATCTGTCGGAGGTTGCCGTTGCCTCGGCACTGTTGGGTGGCGCCATGGGGCTGCTCACCCGCGCCCTGCCAGACAAGGTGGTCATCCAGATTCTGCAAAACGCCATCAAAAGCATAGAGGCCGGCGAACTTCGCGCCCCGTCTGATACTGGCCAATCCGGCCAGGCCTGATCCTGCCTGGGTTGACTTGACGCTGGCCTTGCCTTCGGCCATAAGCCGCCCCGATATTCCGGGCTGGCCCCTGCCAGCCCGCTTTGCGTTGTTTTGAGGAAAAGTAACATGGCCCGCCGTTGCGACCTGACCGGAAAGACCGTGCAAGCTGGCAATAATGTCAGCCACGCCAACAACAAGAGCCGCCGCCGGTTCCTGCCAAATCTGCAGGTTACCACGCTGCTTTCGGATGTGCTGGGCGCTGTCCGTCTGCGTCTTTCCACCCGTGCCATCCGCACGATTGAGCATAATGGCGGGCTGGATGCGTATCTGCTCTCCCATACCGATGCCAAGCTGACCGGCGAGGGTCTGGCCCTGAAGCGCCGCCTGGAGCGCGCCATGGCCAAGAAAGAGGCCAAGGCCGCCTGATTCTCCGCCGGAGCCCATATCAGGAGGCTCCGATGCTGATACCGGTGACAAGGAACCTCCAGATCAATGATTCTGATCTGGAGGAATTTTTTACGCCCGCCACCGGTCCCGGCGGGCAGAATGTGAACAAGGTGTCCACCGCGGTGCAACTGCGGTTCAACCTGGCCGCCAACACCACCCTGCCAGAGGGCGTTAAGGTCCGCCTCGCTACGCTTGCGGGCAAGCGGCTCACGCAGACCGGCATTCTCATCATCGAGGCCGAGGAGCATCGCTCCCAGCTGCGCAACCGCGAGGCCGCGCGGGAGAAATTATTCACGCTGATCCGCGAAGCCACCGTAGTGCCAAAGATACGCCGGAACACAAAACCCACCAAAGCCTCAAAAACCCGGCGGCTCGACGCCAAATCCCGCAGGTCTTCCATCAAGCGCCTGCGGAACAGCATCGAGTGAAACGGCTGGGCGTCTTATCCGTCTCGCGGGCTGCACGGCGGCAAACCCGCTACCCGCCGATCAGCACCGTGAAGCAGCCAAGCACGATCATGCCGCCATGGGCACAATTATCGAGCATCCGGGCGGCGGGCTTGCCGCCAATCATCACCGTGGCGGAGCCTTTAATAATCGTATCCGGCGGGCCGACGCAGGTCGCGAGGTCTCCCACACAAGCCGCGGGCATCCCGCCGATTAGCACCGTGGGTGCGCCGGGGCCGGTGATGGGCCCGCCAACATGCGGCACCAGCACATCCACCATCGGGCAGACATGCATGTCAGTCAGGCGGGCGGCAGGCATTGGCATGGGCCCAGCCTAAACCCGGACGGGCAGCAGACACAATAACAACGGCCACTTGAAAACCGGCGGCGGCGCAACAGAGCCGGATTCAGACTTCAGCTCCGCTCGCAAAGCGAGCGAACCTAAAGTCATCACGCTCTAAAAACTCATTTCCGCAGCGCCATTTTTATGGGCCCGTGTGCTTTGCCGTGGGTAAACTGGTCCACCACCGCATCTGTCGTGGTCAGCAGCTCGGTGGCGGGGCCGGTCCAGCTAATCCGGCCTTCATACAGCATCGCCGCCTTGTCACCGATGCGCTGGGCGGAGGCCATGTCATGCGTAATGGCGATAGAGGTGCTGCCAAGCCGCTTCACGCAATCCACGATCAACTCGTCGATCACCGCACCCATGATCGGGTCCAGCCCGGTGGTCGGTTCGTCGAAGAACATAATCGCCGGGCGCGCGGCAATGGCGCGGGCCAGGCCCACGCGCTTCTGCATCCCGCCGGAAAGCTCAGCGGGTGAAAGCCCCGCCACGTCGGGCCCCAACCCCACCTGGGCCAGAATCTCCACCGCCACGTCCCGCGCGCGGCCGCGGCTCACCTTTTTCTGCGCCAGCAAGCCAAAGGCGACATTCTCCCACACCGGCAGCGAGTCAAACAGCGCGCCGTTCTGGAACAACATGCCAATCTGCTGGCGCAGGGCGCGGGCCTCGCGGGCAGGAGCCTTCAGCACATCCACCCCGTCTATTTCAATGCTGCCCGCATCGGGCGTGACCAGGCCGAGGATGGATTTGATCAGCACGGATTTGCCGGTGCCCGAGCCGCCGATGACAACCAAACCCGTGCCGGTTTCAACATCGAGGTCGATACCGTCCAGCACTTTTTTCGGGCCGAAATGCTTCTTCAGGCCCCGGATGCGGATTTTCAGCTGGCTCATTTGACGAACAGCACCTGGGTGAGAACATAGTCCAGCGCCAGAATCAGGATGGAGGCCGAAACCACCGCCGCGGTGGTGGCCGCGCCCACGCCCTGCGCGCCGCCGCGCGAGCGATAGCCGTTGAAGCAGCCCATCAGCGCGATGACGAAACCGAACACCGCGGCTTTGATGAGGCCGGAGACAACATCCTCCACCCGCAGATTGCTGAACGTGCTGCTAAGGTAACCGCCGGAGGAAAACCCCAGCTTGTACACCCCCACCAGATACCCGCCCATCACCCCCAGAATATCCGCCAGCACCACCAGCAGCGGCACGGCAATCGCCCCGGCCAGCAGGCGCGGAGCAACCAGATATTTCATCGGGTCGGTGGAAAGCGTGGAAAGCGCGTCGATCTGATCCGTCACCCGCATGGTGCCAAGCTCGGCCGCCATGGCCGCGCCCGCACGGCCAGAAACCATCAACCCCGCCAGCACCGGCCCCAGCTCACGTGTGACCGAAAGCACCACCACCGAGGCAATGGCACTTTCCGCCCCGAAGCGGGAGAACCCGGTATAAGACTGCAAGGCCAGCACCATGCCGGTGAACAGCGCGGTGAGCGCCACCACCGGCAGGGAGAAATAGCCGATCTCCATAAACGCCCGGCCCAGCTGGCGCGGATAATAAGGCGGGCGGAACACATGGGAGATTCCCGAGACCGCGAAGATCCCGAGCTCGCCGACATATTCCACCAGGCCGAGCACGGCGGCACCCAGCCAGGCCACGGCGTCCAGAGCCTTCATGCGTTGATATACCGCCGCTGATAGCGGCGCCCCAGGGAGGTGAGAATTTCATAGCCGATGGTCCCGGCTTCCTGAGCCAGCGCATCCGCGCCATGCCGCGCATCCAGCAGCACCAGCGGGTCGCCGGGGTTCGCCGGCACGTCAGTGACATCGAAAGTGGCGAGGTCCATCGACACCCGGCCTACCAGGGGAACAGGGGTATCGTCAAAACAGGCCGTCGCGCGGCTGGAAAGTGCCCGCTGCAACCCATCCGCATAGCCTACCCCCACGGTGGCAATCCGGCTGGGGCGCGCCGCGCGCCAGGTGCCGCCATAGCCAACCTCCTCTCCGGGTTTCAGCTCGCGTATCTGCAAAATCGGCGCGCTCAGCCGCACCACTGGCCGCATGGCGCAGGGCTGGGCCGGGCTGGTGTTCAGCCCGTATAAAGCAGCACCTGGGCGGGTAAGGTCGAGATGAAAATCCGCCCCCAGAAACGTGCCCGGCGAATTGGCGATGCTGCGCTTCGCCGCCGGAAACGCCGCCGACTGGGCCAAAAACGCTGCAAGCTGGCGCTGGTTGCGCGCATCCTCCAGCACTTCCCCGGCCATGAGATGCGTCATCACCGTGTCAATCATCACCCCGTCAAGCAGGGTACTGTCCTCACGCAGTACGGCAAAATCCCGCGCTGGCAGCGCCAGCCGGTTCAGCCCGGTTTCCAGATGCAAAAACGCGGGCAATTTGCGCTCCAGCCGCACGGCCGCCGCGCGCCAGAGCGCGATTTC
>JAGWZS010000011.1 GCA_018971905.1 Rhodospirillales bacterium
CGGCACAGCGGCGAGGGTGGCGTATGCAGACTTGCGGCCGCCGCGTGAGTGAGTGGAACATGCCACCTGATGGCGCGTTGAACCATGCCTTCGGGCAGGATGTGCCCGGGCAGCGCGACGCCATGCGTGCCTTGCAACGAATCTGGGACCTTTCGCCGGTGCTGAAATTTGTGCTGCGCCCGGGCGGTAAGGTGGTCACCGTGAACCCGGCCTGGACCAAGGCGCTGGGCTGGAGCGAGCAGGAAAGCCGCGCCCGGCGGATGGCCGATTTCATTGCCGCCGACGAACGCGGCGCCGTGCGCGCCGCGTTTAATGATTTCACCCCGACCTCACGGCGCGCGGAACTCACCGTGACGATGCTGACTAAGCGCGAGGAGCGACGGCAGGTCGCCTGGACCCGTGTAGCCGAAGGCGGGCTGCTTTATGGGTTTGGCCGTGATGTAACGGCCGAACACGCCGCCGCCGCTGCCGCCGCCGCTGCCTCTGCCGAGCGCGAGCGGGTCTGGGGTTCTGCCAACGACCTGCTGGCGATTGCCGAGATTGACGGGCGGTTGCGCTCGGTCAACCCCGCCTGGAGGCGGCTGCTTGGCTATGAAGGCGACGTGATCGTGGGCACAAGGCTGATGGATTTGGTGATCCCCGAGGATTGCCAGGCAGCCGAGCGGGCAATGTGCGAATTAGCGCGGGGCAGGGCGGTCCGCGATGTTGAATGCCGGATGACCGACCAGCAAGGGCGGATATGCCTGATCTCCTGGTCCGCTGATCGGGCGGAAAATTCGGTCTATTTTGTTGGCCGTGACGTAAGCGCTCAGCGCGAGGCAGAAGAGCAGTTGCGCCAGGCACAGAAAATGGAAGCGGTAGGGCAGCTTACCGGGGGTATCGCGCACGATTTCAACAATTTGCTTCAGGGCATCACCGGCAGCCTGGAGCTGATAGACAAGCGTATGCAGCGCGGCGAAACCCAGGGGTTGGACCGTTTCATTGCGATGGCGATGGACGCAGCCAACCGGGCGGCGGCACTCACCCACCGGCTGCTCGCGTTTTCACGCCGGCAGCCGCTGGACTCCAAGCCAGTGGCGGCCAACCCGTTGGTGCTTTCAATGGAATTGCTGCTGTGCCGGACCCTGGGGGAGCGCGTGGAATTGCGGCTGGCGCTGCAAGACGGGCTTTGGCTGGCGCTATGCGACCCCAACCAGCTTGAAAACGCTTTGCTCAACCTGGCCATCAATGCCAGGGATGCCATGCCCGCGGGCGGGCAATTGACGATTAGCACCGCGAATGTGGAGCTGGAAGGTACGCTTGGCCCCAAGCAGAACCTGGTGGCGCCGGGGCCTTATGTTTGCATCAGCGTCAGTGATACAGGCGTTGGCATGGATGCGGCGACCATCGCCAAGGTGTTTGAGCCGTTTTTTACCACCAAGCCACTGGGCCAGGGCACCGGGCTTGGCCTTTCGATGATCTACGGGTTTATCCGTCAGTCCAACGGGCATGTGAGGATCGAATCCGAGCCCGGCCAGGGCACCGTGGTGCGGCTGTATCTTCCCCGCCACGATGGCGAGGCCGCAATGGTGGCGCCGCATGCCGAGGCAGCAGGGATGCAAGCCGCCGCCAGCGGCGGCACTGTGCTGGTGGTGGAGGATGAGCCGGTGGTGCGCAGATTGGTCGTCACGGTTCTGAAGGGGCTGGGCTATGCCACGCTGGAGGCGGAGGATGGACCAGGCGGGCTGGCGATTCTGCAATCGCGCCAGCAGATAGACCTGCTGATCACCGATATCGGCTTGCCGGGGTTGAATGGGCGGCAGATTGCCGATGCAGCGCGGTTGCGGCGGCCGGAGCTGCGGGTGCTGTTTCTGACCGGCTACGCCGAAAGCGCGGTGATCAGCGATGTCGGGCTTATGCCCGGCATGGAGATCATGGCCAAGCCCTTCACCATGGATGCGCTGGCCGCCAAGGTGTGCGGCATGGTAGGGGCGAAGCCATAAAGCTATTCTGCGCTTCCGGCTTGCCGCGCCGGATGCTAAAGCCCGCCCATGGCTGGACATTCACACGCAAAGAACATCATGCACCGCAAGGGTGCGCAGGACGCCAAGCGCGCGCGCATCTATGCCAAACTCATTCGCGAGATCACCGTGGCCGCCAAGGAAGGTCTGCCAGACCCCTCGGCCAATCCGCGTTTGCGCGCGGGCATCGCGGCGGCGCTGAAGCAGAACATGACGCGCGATGCGATCGACCGCGCGATCAAGAAAGCCTCCGGCGCGGGCGGCACGGAAAATTACGAATCCGTGCGCTATGAGGGCTATGGCCCGGCGGGGGTGGCGATCATCATCGAAGCGCTGACCGATAACCGCAACCGTACCGCCTCGGTGGTGCGCGCGGCGTTCAACAAATCCGGCGGGGCGCTGGGGGAAACCAATTCCGTCTCCTTCATGTTCAACCGCCTGGCGGCGATCCGTTACCCGGCCAACGCGGCCTCGGCGGATGACATGCTGGAAGCGGCGATCGAGGCAGGAGCCGATGACGTGGTAAGCGGCGAGGACGGCCACGAGGTGCAGGCGGCGGTGGAGAATTTCTTTGCGGTGCGCGATGCGCTGGCGCAGAAATTCGGCGATCCGGCGGAAGCAGGTATCGAATGGCAGCCGAATATGAGCGTGACGCTGGACGAGGAAAAAGCGGCCTCGGTGATGAAGCTGATCGACATTCTTGAGGATGATGACGACGTGCAGAACGTCTATGCCAATTTCGAGGTGCCGGAAGACGTTTTGGCGAAGCTCTCGGCATAATGCTGCAAGCGCGCGGCAAGGTTCGTATTCTTGGTATCGACCCTGGCCTGCGGTTTACCGGCTGGGGTGTGCTGGAGGCCGATGGCAACCGGCTGCGCCATGTGGCGGACGGCGTGGTGGCGACAGACGGCACCGAGGACGTGCCACTGCGCCTGAAAGCGCTGGCCGAGGCGCTGGCGGATTTGCTGGCGCGCTTCACCCCGGACGAAGCGGCGGTGGAAGAGACCTATGTGAACCGTAACGCCAGCGCCACGCTAAAGCTGGGCTATGCGCGCGGCGTCGCACTGCTGGCCCCGGCGCAGGCGGGGATTCCGGTATTTGAATATGGCGCCAAAACCGTGAAGATGGCGGTGGTTGGCACTGGCGGCGCAGATAAAGAGCAGGTGGGGCTGATGGTGAGGCGCCTGCTGCCCGGCGCCGCGCAGAAGCGGGCGGATGCGGCGGATGCGCTGGCGGTGGCCATTTGCCACGCGCATCATCGTTCCACGGCCAATGTATGGAAGGCGGCGACATGATCGCGCGGTTGCGGGGCATTGTTGATTCCATCGAGGATGGCCGATGTGTGATGGACGTGAACGGCGTGGGGTATCTGGTGTTCTGCTCCACCCGCACCCTGGGCGCGTTGCCGGATGGCATGGCGACGCTGCTGATTGAAACCCAGGTGCGCGAGGATGCGATCAGCCTTTACGGGTTTTATACCGCCGCCGAGCGGGAGTGGTTCCGGCTGCTGACCACCGTGCAGGGTGTGGGGGCGAAGGTGGCGCTGGGGATACTCTCGGCGCTTTCGCCGGACCAACTGATCGGCGCCATTGCCGGGCAGGATAAGGGTGCCATCACCCGCGCGCCGGGCGTGGGGCCGAAGCTGGCTGTGCGTATTCTGACGGAGTTGCAGAGCAAGGCCGGGGTGATGCCGGGCGGCGGCACGGAAAAGTTTTCCGCACCAAATTCGCGTGGCGCTGAAGCGGAAGTTTTGTCCGCCCTGACCAATCTCGGTTATAAGCGCATGGAAGCCGAGGCGGCTTTGGTCAAAGCCGTGGCCGAACACGGCGAGGATGCGGCGTTTGATGTGCTGATCCGCGCCGGGCTGAAGGCGCTGGCCAGATGACCAAGAATCTAATGCAAATTTCTCGAATAATATTGGGCGGCTGTCTTGCCGTTGTCATCCCCTTCATTCTTCTTGATCCCTCCATTTTTTTTGCGCATGCCGTCCCAAATGCCGGGAGTTTGATGGCAATCGCCGCAGGACCAATATTATTTATTGGTTTTGTTGTGGTCGGTTTGCCTTCGTACGTGATTTTTCAGTACTTAAAAATTTATTCCTTGGAAGCTTATATTCTTACCGGGCTTATAGCTGGAATAGTTATTGCGGCTTTATTGGCCATGGCACCGGGGTTGCGAGATTACAGTAATCCCCTCGCGCCATTCTTCTTTCTTGGAATGTTATGTTCTTTTGGTGGCGTAAGCTCCGCTTTGATATTTTGGTTAATCGTTCGCCCTGACAAAAGGCCAGGGGGGCAACATGACTGAAGATCGCATCACCTCCGGCGAGCGGCTGGCTGATGATGCGGGCGAAGCCTCGCTGCGGCCACAGAGCCTGGAGGATTTCACCGGCCAGGCCGGCAGCCGGGAGAATCTGAAAATCTTTGTCGCCGCCGCCAAAACCCGTGGCGAGGCGCTGGACCATGTGCTGCTGCACGGCCCGCCGGGGCTGGGCAAGACCACGCTGGCGCAGATCGTAGCGCATGAGATGGGGGTTGGGTTCAAGGCCACATCTGGCCCGGTGATCCAGAAATCCGGCGATCTCGCGGCGATTCTGACGAATCTTCAACCGAAGGACGTGCTGTTCATCGACGAGATCCACCGGCTGCAACCGGCGATCGAGGAAATTCTCTACCCGGCGATGGAGGATTTCCAGCTCGACTTGATTATCGGCGAGGGGCCGGGGGCGCGCACGGTGCGGATCGACCTGCCGCCCTTTACGCTGGTGGGGGCGACGACACGCTCCGGCCTGTTGGCCACGCCGCTGCGGGACCGGTTTGGGATTCCGCTGCGGCTGGTATTCTATACGCCGGATGAACTCACCGGCATCGTCATCCGGCTGGCGCAGAAGCTCGGCATGGCGCTGTCATATGATGGTGCGATGGAGATCGCCCGCCGCTCACGCGGCACACCGCGTATTGCCGGAAGGCTGACGCGCCGCGTGCGCGACTTTGCCACGGCCGCCGGTGTTACGGAAATTTCACGCGAAATGGCCGATGCCGCGCTGACCCGGCTGGACGTGGACCAGAAAGGGTTGGACGCGATGGATATGCGCTATCTCAAGCGCCTGGCGGAACACCATAATGGCGGTCCGGTGGGGGTTGAGACGCTTGCCGCCGCCCTGGCTGAGGCGCGGGATACGCTGGAAGACGTGGTGGAACCTTACCTTATCCAGGAGGGGCTGCTGCTGCGCACCGCCCGCGGCCGGATGCTGGGCGACCCTGGCTGGCGGCATCTGGGCCTCAACCCGCCCCAGCGTGGGCCGGATCTGCTTGATATGCTGGGCGAGTGACCTGCCTTATAAAAGCCTTTTTCAGCCTTAATCATGGGCTTGGAGCAGGATGTTGATCTATCGTTACACCACGCGCATCTATTACCAGGACACGGATGCCGGGGGCATTGTGTATCATGGGAATTATCTTTCCATCGCTGAGCGGGCGCGCACCGAAGCCCTGCGGGAAATGGGCGCGCCGCATGCGGAAATGGTGGCGCGATATGGCGTGCTGTTTGTGGTGCATCGCGTCAATTTGCTCTATCAGCGCCCCGCCAGGATCGACGAACTGGTGACGGTGGAAACGGAATTCACGGAGCTGCGCGGTGCGAGCGTTACATTACGGCAGAAATTCCTGCGAGACAGCGACTCGTTGGCCGTGCTTGAGCTTGGGCTGGGTTGCGCGCGCGTGTCCGATGGCCGGGCGGCGCGCATTCCGCGCGAATGGGTATCGCGCCTGAAATTTTGAACGGGGAAAGATAGTGGACCAAACGGTGTCTCAGGCGGCCATGGCCGCGCCACAGGCGAATCTCTCGCTGCTTGGCCTGTTTTTGCAGGCGGATGCGGTGGTGAAGCTGGTGATGATCATTCTGCTGGTCGCCAGCATCTGGGTGTGGACGATCATCATCGAGAAGATCATGACCATTCGCCGCGTCAACCGCGAGGCGAATGCGTTTGAGGACAGCTTCTGGTCCGGCGGCAGCCTGGACGAGCTTTATGAACGCGAGGGGGTTGACCCCGCCAACCCGATGGCCGCCGTGTTCGGCGCCGCCATGGGCGAATGGAAGCGCACCGCGCGCATCGCCGGCACCGATATCGGCCGTACCGCGGTGAAGGAGCGCGTGGACCGCGCGATGAACGTGACCATCATGCGTGAGATGGAGCGGCTGGAGCGGTTCATGATCTTTCTGGCCTCAGTGGGCGCCACGGCGCCGTTTATCGGCCTCTTCGGCACGGTCTGGGGCATCATGCACTCCTTCTCCGCCATTGCCGCGATGCACAACACGGACCTCGCGGTGGTAGCACCCGGCATTGCGGAGGCGCTGTTTGCCACCGCCATCGGCCTGGTGGCCGCCATTCCGGCGGTGTTGGCGTATAACAAGCTTTCCAATGACCTCTCGCGGTTTGCCGGGCGGCTGGAAGGGTTTGGCACTGAGTTTTCCGCCATTTTGTCCCGCCAGTCCGAGGAGCATAAATAAATGGCCGGCGGGCTGATTGGCGGCGGCGGCGGTAACGGCAGGCGCCGCTACCGCCCGATGGCGGAGATTAACGTGACCCCGCTGGTGGACGTGATGCTGGTGCTGCTGATCATCTTCATGGTCACGGCGCCGATGATCACGTCCTCAGTGCAGGTGAATCTGCCGCAGGCCAACGCCAAGCCAGCGAACGCGGATTCCAAGCCCATTACCGTAACCGTGGATGCCAAGGGCAATGTTTACCTGAACAACAGCCAGATACAGCTCAGCAATTTGGTGAGTACGTTGCAGGAAGCCTCGAAGAACAACGCCGACCAGCGCATCTTTATCCGGGGCGATAAGCAGGTGGATTACGGCGTGATGCTGCAAGTGATGGCCGATATCGTCCAGGGCGGGTTCACCAAGGTGTCGCTGCTGGCCCAGCAGCCTGGCCAATAAGGCCAGGCAGGAGCTATCGATTTGGACCGCGATCTGCGCCGGAGCGCGATTGTTTCTTTTGCGATTCACGCGGCGATTATCATCGCCGCGATCGTGGCGCTGCCATTGCAGCCGCTGAACACCTCGGCGGATGAAAGCGTTGACGTGGATTTGGTGGGCCCTACTCAGCCGCAAACCGCGCAATATAAGGGCAAGGTGGCCGCACCAAGCAACACGCCAGTGCCGCACAAGGGGCCGGTGAACCCAACCCAGCCGAAGCCGCAGCCGGTGCAACCGCCGCCGCCGCCGCCACCGCCGCCGCCGCCCACGCCTGAGGCGAAGCCGACCCCGGCGCCGCCGCGGCCAGCGCCGCCACCACCACCGCCGGTGCCAACCCCCACACAAGAGCCAGTTCCGCCGCCGCCACCGCCGCGCCCGCCGCAGAAGGTGACGAGCACGCAGAAACCGCCGCCGAAGCCGGTGGAGACGAAGAAACCGCCCGCACCCCAACATTCGGCCACGCATCAGCAGCATGAGGTGAAGAGCCCGCTGCCGCTGAGCAAGAGCATTTTGAACACGCTCTCGCAGCTGCGGGTGAACCAGCAGCAGACGAAGCCGCCGACGGCGCAATACAACCCCGACCAGGGCGGTGCCCCCAATGGCGGTGGCAGCCCCAACAGTACGGCCAATTCGGGGCTTTCGGAGTCTGACCGCAACGCCATCGGCGCGCATGTGCGCCCGTGCTGGGGGATAGATGCCGGGGCGCCGGGGGTGCAGGGGTTCTCTGTGCAGCTGCTGGTGACGACCGATGCCTCCGGCACAGTGCGCGAGGCCGAGGTAGCGCCCGCCTCAGAAGGCAACATGGGTGATCCCATCTATGCGGCCTATGCCCAGCGCGCCATCGCGGCTGTGGAGAATTATCAATGTGCAACGCTGCCCTTGCCGTCCTACATGCTGGGCAAGGTCAACACTTTCCTGTTCAACTTCACCCCGTAAGAGGTTCGATGATGACGCGTGTTATTCTGCCGCCATTTTCCCGCCGCCGCCTGCTAGGCACGGCGGGTGCCGCGAGCCTTGCTGGCCCCGCTGCCCTTGCCCAGAGCGCTCCTTCTACGTCTGACAACGGCCCCGCCATCAATGTGAGTGGCGCGCAGAACGCGCCTATCCCCATCGCCATCACACCGTTCGACACGCAGGGCGTAGGCGCGCAGATCACCCAGGTGATTACCGATGATCTCAGCCATTCCGGGCTGTTCCGGGCGATCGACCCTTCAAGCTTCGTGCCGAATTCCATGAACAACGGCACGCCGGTGTGGCAGAACTGGAGCCTGCTGGGCGCCCAAGGGCTGGTAACCGGCGATGTGCAGGATGCGGGCGGCGGCCAGTTGCGGGTGGAATTCCGGCTCTGGAATGTGCAAAGCCAAACGCAGGTGCAGGGCACGGCCTATACCACCACGGAGGATAACTGGCGGCGCATCGCGCATATCATCGCTGATACAGTCTATCAGCAGATGATTGGCGAGAAGGGCTATTTTGACAGCCGGGTGGCTTTCATCTCGGTTGCGGGGCCGGTAACCAGCCCCATCCGCCGCCTGGCGGTTATGGATTACGACGGCGCCAACGTGCAGTTTTTGACGGACGGCGCCAATATGGCGCTCTCGCCGCAATATAACCCCGCCCGCCAGCAGTTGGCGTTCGTCAGCTATCGCGGCGGTGCGAATCCCCGCGTTTATTTGTTTGACCTGCAAACCGGCGCGACCCAGCTTGTTGGCGGGTTTGGGGAAATGACCATCGGCCCGCGCTTCTCGCCGGACGGCAATTCTCTGCTGATGTCGGTTTCCCGCAATGGCGGGGCGGCGATTGTGAAGACAAGCCTTGGCGGCGGTGGCGTAACGGAGCTGACCGACAGCAGCTCCATCAACGTGACACCCTGCTATTCGCCGGATGGATCGCAGATTGTGTTCAACTCAGACCGTGACGGCAACCAGCAGCTGTTCGTGATGAATGCCGATGGCTCGGGCGTGAAACGTATTTCCTTTGGCCCCGGCCAGTATGCCGAGCCTTGCTGGTCGCCACAGGGGGATCTGATCTCTTACACCTTCTGGGGGGCGGGCGGATTTTCCATCGGCGTGATGGCGCCGGATGGCACGGGCGAGCGGATACTCTCCCAAGGGTTCCTGGTGGAATGCTCCACCTTCTGCCCGAATGGCCGCGTGATCATGTTCTGCCGCCAGACCCCTACCGGCTCTGGCCATAGTTCCAACCTGGTGACGATTGGGGTGGACGGGTTCAATGAGCGGCTGGTGGATACGCCAACCTATGCTTCGGATCCCTCCTGGGGGCCGCTGCTGGCCTGAGCCAAAAATCAGCATAACCCAGAACCGGGCCATGATTAGGCCCGGTTTTGTTTGCGCATAAAGATGCAGCAAAAATGAATATTATGTTGCTGAATTGCAACATTATTCCAGGTTTGTACGCGCGGCCACGCGCCAGGCGCGATATTTATCATAGATCAAAGGCTAAGCACGGCGCGTGAATTATCGCAGTCCCGTTACCATTACGGGAGCCTGAAACATGACATTATTTGTTCGCACATTTGCCACCGCGGCCTTGCTGGCCAGCATAGCCTCAACACCGGCCCTGGCGGATGGATACAGCCTTTTTTCCGGCCCCACGGGCTACCAGGCAGGGGACGTGATGACCCATCTGAGTATCGTTGGGGTGATTCCACAGAACATCAACAGTCACATCACCAGCATTCCGGGCGCGCGCCTGGGCGTTTCTACAGGCGTGTCGCCAGAGGTGGATGCCTCTTATTTCGTAACCCCGAACCTCTCCATCCAACTGATCGCGGCAACCAGCCGGCATACGATCACCGCCAAGGGCGGTGCGCTGGGCAATGGTGCCACGTTGGGGTCCACCTGGGTGTTGCCGCCAACACTGACAGCACAGTGGCATTTTCCGCAGATCGGGGCTATCCGCCCCTATGCGGGCGTGGGGGTGACCGTGGCCATTTTCTATGGCACCAGCCCGAGCGCTCAGCTTCTGGGCACCGGCGATAAGCTTGGCCTGCGCACGGCCATTGGCCCGTCTTTCGACGTGGGTTTTGACGTTCCGGTTCAGGGTAACTGGAGCGTCAATGTGGATGTGAAGCAGATGATCCTGCCCACCGCTGCCCGCCTGGATCATGGCGCCATCCACGCCATGACCGGGCTGGATCCCACGGTTGTTGGCTTTGGTGTCGGCTATCAATTCTGATTCCTCGCCCTTTGCGCAGAACATGAAGGGGCGGCTTTGCTGCCCCTTTTGCATTTTGGCCGGCTGATGTGCTGGCAAATCGGGTTGAACTTCGGCAGAAAATGCGTCATACGGCGCCCGCCCGCATGGTGCGGGCAAATTCACACGTGGGGGCCTATCCGGGCAAAAGCCTGTCAGGTCCGGTGCCGCAAGGTGCTTCCCCCACGGAGGATAGAACCGGATTGATTTAGGAAAGAGAACTGCCGATGGCACTTCCCGATGTTTCCCTGCGCCAGCTGCTTGAGGCCGGCGTGCATTTTGGCCACAACACCCGCCGCTGGAACCCGCGCATGGCGCCGTATCTGTTTGGCGTGCGCAACCAGGTACATATCATCGACCTGCAGCAGACCGTGCCGCTGGCCGAGCGTGCGCTGAAGGCGATTCGTGACGTAACCGCCGCCGGTGGCCGCGTGCTGTTTGTGGGCACCAAACGCGCCGCCGCCGATTACGTGGCCGATGCCGCGCAGCGTTGCGGGCAGTATTACGTGAACCACCGCTGGCTGGGCGGGATGCTCACCAACTGGAAGACCATCACCGGCTCCATCAAGCGCCTGCGCCAGATGGACGAGATGCTGACCGGCGAGACGCATGGCTACTCCAAGAAGGAGATCCTGAACTTCACCCGCGATCGGGAGAAGCTGGAGCGCGCTCTTGGTGGCATTAAGGACATGGGCGGTCTGCCGGATATTCTGTTCGTGATCGACACCAACAAGGAGAAGCTGGCGATCGAGGAGGCCAACAAGCTGGGCATCCCGGTTGTGGCTATCCTGGATTCCAACTCCGACCCGGCTGGCGTGACCTACCCGATTCCGGGCAATGATGACGCGATCCGTGCCATCACGCTGTATTGCGACTTGGTTGCCGGGGCGGTGCTGGATGGCATCTCCGCTGAGATGGGGGCCTCCGGCGTTGATCTCGGCGCTGCCGCCGTGCCGGCGCTGGACGATGTTCCGGCCGAGACGCACGCCTGATTTTTCTGGGCGCTGCAAAGTGCCCGCCTAAAACCGAATGACGCGCGGGGGTGGTAAACCCTCGCGCGCAACTATGTCATAAGGAGCGAACACATGGCCGAAATTACCGCTGCCCTGGTGAAAGACCTGCGCGAGACTACCGGCGCTGGCATGATGGACTGCAAGAAGGCGCTGGTTGAGACGAACGGCGACAAGGAAGCCGCGATCGACTGGCTGCGCAAGAAGGGGCTTTCCGCCGCCGCCAAGAAGTCTGGCCGCGTGGCCGCCGAGGGGCTGGTTGGCGTGGCGCTGGCGCCCGGCAAAGCCGCCATGGTCGAGATTAACGCCGAGACCGATTTCGTGGCTCGCAACGAGGCCTTCCAGGCTTATGTTGAAACCGTCGCCAAGCTGGCGCTGGACGTGGGCGAGGATATCGAGGCGCTGAAAGCCGCCGCTTATCCTGGCACCGGACGCAGCGTGGCCGATGAGGCTGTGCATCTGGTGGCCACTATCGGTGAGAACATGAATGTCCGCCGTGTCGCCGTGATCAACGTGCCGGGCGGTGCCGCAACCGCTTATATCCACGGCGCGCTGAAGCCGGGCCTGGGCAAGATCGGCGTGATTGTGGGCCTGGAAGGCAACGCCAATGAAGCGCTGGAGCAGCTTGGCCGCCAGATTGGTATGCATGTGGCAGCAACTCGCCCAGACGCGCTGACAATTGCCGAGGTGGACCCCACCGCCCTTGAGCGCGAGAAGAACGTGCTTGTTGAGAAGGCGCGTGCCTCCGGCAAGCCCGATGCGATCATCGAAAAGATGGTGCAGGGCCAAGTTCAGAAATATTATGGCGACGTGGTGCTGCTGGAGCAGGTCTGGGTGCACGACGGCGAGAGCAAGGTGAAGGACGTGGTGAAGAAGGCTGGCGCCAACATCTCGCGTTTCGTGCGCTTTACGCTCGGCGAAGGCATCGAGAAAGAAGTCTCTGATTTCGCCGCTGAAGTTGCTGCGGCGGCCGGGGTTTAATCCTTTTCGCCTTTGCGCTACCCATGGGGCGGGCCAGGCATTTTGCCTGGCACCGCCCTTCCTATTAAGGACCTTCCATGACCAGCATTCCCCAATATAAGCGCGTTCTGCTGAAGGTTTCCGGCGAGGCCCTGATGGGCAAACGTGATTACGGGCTGGATACCGAGACGGTGAACACCATTGCCGCCGATGTGCGCGATGTGATCGCCATGGGGGTGCAGGTTTGCCTGGTGATAGGCGGCGGCAATATTTTTCGCGGCATCGCCGGGGCGGCGGCGGGCATGGACCGCGCCCAGGCTGATTACATGGGCATGTTAGCCACGGTGATGAACGCGCTGGGCATGCAGTCCGCGCTGGAAAAAATGGGCGTGCCCACCCGCGTGCAGAGCGCCATTTCCATGGAATCAGTGTGCGAGCCTTATATCCGCCGCCGCGCCGAGCGGCATATGGAAAAGGGCAGGGTGGTGATTTTTGCCGCCGGTACCGGCAATCCGTTCTTCACCACCGACACCGCGGCCGCCCTGCGCGCCACCGAGATGAAGTGCGACGCGATGCTGAAGGGCACCCAGGTGGATGGCGTTTATTCCGCCGACCCACGCAAGGACCAGAACGCGCAACGCTATGAGGAACTGACCTATCTGGACGTGCTGGCCCGCGACCTGAACGTGATGGATGCCGCGGCGATTTCGCTTTCCCGCGAGAATAAGCTGCCGATTCTGGTCTTTAACATTCGTGCCCCAGGCGCCTTTGCTGCCGTAATGCGCGGCGAGGGCCTGTTCACCCGGATTATCGAGAACTAAAAGAAGGTTCGTTACATGGCAGATTTGGACATCATTACGACCGATCTTACCCGCCGGATGGATGGCGCGCTTGAGGCGCTGCGGCGCGAGTTTTCGGGGCTCAGAACCGGCCGCGCCAGCCCCGCGCTGCTGGAGCCGGTGAAGGTGGAAGCCTATGGCTCCATGATGCCGCTGAACCAGGTGGCGACCATCGCCGTGCCGGAAGCGCGGATGATCACCGTGCAGGTATGGGACCGCTCGATGGTGAACTCCACCGTGGCGGCTATCCGCGATTGCGGGCTGGGACTGAACCCGCAGCCCGATGGACAGACGATTCGCGTGCCGCTGCCGGTGCTGACAGAGGAGCGGCGCATTGAGCTGGTGAAGACCGCGAATAAATACGCCGAGGCCGCGCGCATCGCGGTGCGCGGCGTGCGCCGCGACGGCATGGAGCAGATCAAGGCGCTGCAAAAAAAATCTGAGATTTCCGAGGACCAGGAGCGGGACTGGGCTGATCAGGTGCAGAAACTGACGGACGGCTTCATCAAGCGTATCGACGACAGCTTCGCAGAGAAAGAAAAGGATATCCGGCAGGTTTAATGGCAGACGCCGCTTCCCATTCCGTGCCTTTGCACGTTGCCATCATTATGGATGGCAATGGCCGCTGGGCCGCCGCCAGGGGGCTGCCGCGCGTGGCAGGCCACCGTGAAGGGGCGAAGGCGGTGCGCCGGGCGATTGAGGCGGCGGTGAACCATGGGGTGCGCTACCTTACCTTGTTCGCGTTTTCTTCTGAAAACTGGCAGCGCCCAGTGGGCGAGGTGCAGGACCTGACCTTTCTGCTGAAACATTACCTGCGCGCCGAGCTGGCTGAACTGCATGCCGAAGGCGTGCAGCTGAAAGTGGTGGGCGAACGTGAGCGCTTTGGCGAAGCCTTGGCGCAAGAACTGATTGCCGCTGAACACAAGACGGCCGAAAACAAACGCCTGACCCTGGTGTTGGCCCTCTCCTATGGCGGTCGCGCTGAAATTGTGGCGGCGGCGCGCCGGGCCATGGCGGCGGGACTAAAGCCAGAGGAACTGACAGAGCAAAACTTTGCCAATTTTCTGTTTACGGCGGGAATTCCAGATCCTGATCTGATGATTCGTACCTCGGGCGAGCAGCGGATAAGCAATTTTCTGCTTTGGCAGCTTGCGTATACGGAAATTTGGTTCACGAAAGTGCTGTGGCCGGATTTTTGCGAGCGCGACTTTGCCAATGCCCTGGAAGATTATGCCGGCAGGGAGCGCAGATTCGGTGCCCGTCCTGTCTGAGCCCATGAACAAGCCCGCGGAGAACAGCCGCTGGGCGGATCTTTCTGTTCGCGCTGCCTCAGCATTAGTGCTCGGGCCGCTGGCGTTGTTCTGCCTTTGGCGCGGCGGGCTGGCCTGGGCGCTATTGATTGGTGTGGCAATGGCCGGGCTTGGCCATGAATGGGCACGGCTGGGGAAGCTGCGCAACGCCTGGCCGCTTGCCGGGCTGCTGTTGCTGGTATGGCTGGCGACCGAGGTTTTAGGTGTAAACGCTGGGTTGCAAGCCCTTATATTTGTGGCATTAGCTTCATGGTTGGTGCTAGGGCGTTTTGCGGCTGCCGGGGTGCCTTATGCGGGGTTGGGCGGTATTTCTTTACTCTGGCTGCGCCATCGGCCGGGCGTGGGGCTGGAGGATACCGCGTTTCTGATTCTGGTGATCTGGGGCACGGATATTGGCGCCTATGCGTTTGGCCGGCTCTTTGGGGGGCGGAAGCTGGCCCCCAGAATTTCGCCGGGTAAAACCTGGAGCGGCGCGCTGGGCGGATTGGCGCTGGGCGGGGCCTGCGGGGCGGGGCTGGCGGCGGCGACATTGGGTGCGCCAATCCACGCATTTGGGATCGGTTTGCTGTTGAGTTTTATTGCCCAGGCGGGTGATTTGCTGGAAAGCGCCATCAAGCGCAAACTAGGCGTGAAGGATTCTGGCCGGACGATTCCCGGCCACGGCGGATTGTTCGACCGGCTGGATGGATTTTTGACCGCGGCGCCCCTGGCGGCGCTGTTTGCGGCCAGCGTGCATGGGGGCATGGGACTATGGGGGTGAAGCGGCTGACAATCCTGGGGTCAACGGGCAGCGTCGGCACGCAAACGCTTGACTTGGTTGCAGAGAACCCATCGGCCTACCAAATCTGCGGGCTAATCGGCGGACGTAATGTGGCGATGCTGGCGGAGCAGGCCCGCAAATTCCGCCCGGAGGTTACTGTTATCTCGGACGAGGCATTGCTGCCCGCGCTGCGCGAGTTGCTGGCCGACACCGGGCTGGAGGTGGCCGGCGGGCGCGCCGCCGTGCTGGAAGCCGCCGGGCGCAAGGCGGATTGGACAATGTGCGCCATTACCGGCACGGCGGGGCTGGAGCCCACGCTGGCCGCCGTGCGGCAGGGCGGCACCATTGCCTTCGCGTGCAAGGAATCCCTGGTTTCAGCGGGGGATGTATTTTTGCGTGAGGTGGAGGCCGCCGGGGCCACGCTGCTGCCGGTAGATTCCGAGCACAACGCCATTTTGCAGGCGATGGCCGATGGCAATGCCAAGGCGGTCGATAAGATCGTGCTCACCGCGTCTGGCGGGCCGTTCCGCAACCATAGCCTGGAGGAAATGCGCGGCATCACCCGTGAGGCGGCGCTGCAGCATCCTGTGTGGTCGATGGGCGCGAAGATTTCCATCGACAGCGCGACCATGTTTAATAAAGGCCTGGAAGTTATTGAAGCTGCGAGATTGTTCTCGCTGCCTTCAGAAAAGATTGAAGTGCTGGTGCATCCGCAATCGGTGATTCACGGCATGGTCTGCTATGCCGATGGCTCGGTGCTGGCCCAGCTTGGCGCGCCGGATATGCGCATTCCCATCGCCCATACTCTGGCCTGGCCGCAGCGGCTTTCCACACAGGCGCCGCGGCTAGATTTAGCGCAGGCATCCCGCCTTGAGTTTCATGCGCCCGATGAGGTGCGCTTTCCGGCATTGCGCTTGGCGCGCGAGGCGCTGGCGGCGGGGGCGGGCGCACCCGCGGTGCTGAACGCCGCCAATGAGGTGGCCGTGGCCGCCTTTCTGGACCGCAAGATTGGCTTTTTGGATATCGCGGGAACGGTTGAAGCGGTTATGCAGGCGCTGGGCGCCCCGCCGGTGCCCGACCTTGCCGCCGTGCTGGCCATAGACGCCGCCGCGCGGGCTGCCGCCACCAAGGCGCTGGCAAAAGCCAAGGCTGCCTGAGATGCTCGACATGCTGCGCACGGTGGTTGCCTTCCTTGTCGATATTGGCGTGCTGATCTTCGTGCATGAGATGGGGCACTATCTTGCCGCGCGCAGCCAGGGTGTAACGGTGGAAACCTTCTCGATTGGTTTTGGCCCGGCTCTGTTCAAGCGCCAGGCGAAATCCGGCACGGTGTGGCAGGTTTCGGCGATTCCCTTGGGCGGCTACGTGAAGATGCGCGGCTGGGGCGATACGCCGGGCAAAGCGCCGGTGCAGCCAGGTTCCTTTGGCGCTGCCTCGCTGGCATCCAAGGCGGTTATTGTTGCAGCGGGCCCGTTGGCCAATTTGCTGCTGGCGGTGGTGATTTATGCCGGGCTGTTTATGACCGCCGGGCAGCTGACCACCCAGCCGGTGCTCAGCCAAATTCTGCGCGGCTCGCCAGCCGCCGCATCACATCTGCTGCCCGGGGACAGGGTGCTGGCCATCGGCAGTGTGCCGGTCGCGAATTTCTCAGACTTGCAGCAGATTGTGGTCTCGCACCCCGACTCGGTGCTGGATTTCACGATCGAACGGGCGGGCAAGCAGCTGATGCTGCCGGTAACGGTCGGCGATGCCAGCATGGATGGCACAGAAATCGGCCGACTGGGGGTTGTTGGCACCGAGTCCAGCCTGAAGCGGCTGCTGCCAGGGCCAGCTGTTGCGGCGGCTTTCCAGGAGACGGGGCAGCAGATTTCCGGCTGGTTTTCTGGGATGGAGGGGCTGATCATACAGCATCACGGCCTGCGCGACTTGGCAGGGCCGCTTGGCATTGCGCAGATATCAGGGCAGGCGGCAGCGCTTGGCGTTGTGGCGGTCATCAATCTCATCGCCCTGCTGTCGATCAACCTCGGCCTGGTGAACCTCATCCCGATCCCGATCCTGGATGGCGGGCATTTGCTGTTCTATGCGGTGGAATTCCTGATCCGCCGCCCGGTGCCGGAGCAGGCCCGGGAGGCCGGATTGCGAATGGGTGTTGCGATCATTCTGTCGCTGGTAATGCTGGTAACTTTTAATGACCTGACAAGGCTGGGCGCGGTCGCCTGGTTCACGCATTTACTTTAGGCTAAAGCCGCGTCATTCGGCGCTTGCACCTTGCCCGGCAGGCTTTCGCGTGCCAAACGCCGCGAGATGGCAAGTCCCGGGTACCGGGGATCATGGTTGGGAGATTTCGATTGCTACTAAAGCCGCGCTCCGTTCTTCTGGCTTCTGTATGCTTACTGCCGGCCATGCTCGCGGCCCCCGGCCTGAGCGCCACGGCGCTTGCCGCAACCGCGCAGGATACCTCGGTTCCGGCGGGCGGCACGATCGCGGCCATCAACGTTACGGGCAACCAGCGCATCGAAACCAGCACCATCATTGCCTATATGGTGGCCCAGCCGGGTGACCCCTTTAACCCGGAGACAATCAACCAGTCGGTAAAAACCCTCTACGCCACGGGGTTATTCAAAAGCGTGAACATCACGCGCGATGGCAGCGATCTGGATGTTTCGGTGGTTGAGAATCCCATCGTCGATCAGGTGCTGTTCGCGGGCAACAAGGCGCTGTCGGACAAGGATGCCGCGGCCGCTGTGAGCCTGAAGCCGCGTTCGGTTTATACGCCCCAGGCCGCCGAGGCAGACCGGCGCGCGCTGCTGGATGCCTATGCCGCCAAGGGGCATTACAACGCCGAGGTGACGGCGAATATCGTCAAGCTGCCGGACAACCGCGTAAACGTGGTGTTTCAGTGCACCGAAGGCGCCGCGACCAAGATCAGCCGGATCATTTTCATCGGCGATCACCATTTTTCCCAGGCGACGTTGCGGGAGGTGGTCTCCAGCCGGCAAGAGGCGTGGTGGCGGTTTCTTTCCGGCGCGGATGTATATAGCCCGGATCGGATAGAGTACGACGAATATCTTCTGCACAAATTTTATTTTCACAAAGGCTATGCTGACTTCCATGTGGTTGGCGCCAATGCAAATCTCAGCCCGGATCGTAAATCCTTCTATCTGACCTTCACCCTAAACGAGGGAGAGCGTTATAAGGTTGGTTCGCTCAAGGTTGTGTCTGGCATTCCCAACCTGCCGGAGAGCGAGCTGCGCGGGCTGGTGCCGCTTTCCAAGGGCGACTGGTTTGATGGCGATGCCCTGCAGCAGGGTGTGGACGCGCTGAACAAGCGTGCGCTGAACCTAGGCTATGCCTTTGCCACGGTAAACCCGCAGGTAACCACCGACCCGGCAACCCATACGCTGGCCATCGTGCTGAATGTGGTGAACGGGCCGCGTGTTTGGATTCAGCGGGTCGACATAACCGGCAACACCCGCACCGAGGATAAGGTGATCCGCCGTGAGATGACCGTGGCCGACGGTGACGCCTATAATCAGAGTCAGATCGATCAATCGACGGAAAACATCAAAAACCTTGGTTTCTTCAAAACCGAAAATATCACCACCTCGCCAGGCTCTACGCCGCAGCAGGTGGTGCTCAACACGGCGGTGCAGGAGCAGGCTACGGGCCAGTTCTCGCTGGGCGGCGGGTATTCCACCTCGCTGGGCGCGTTGTTGAACAGCGGCCTCAGCCAGAACAATTTTCTGGGCACCGGCATAAACGCCTCCATCAACACGCTTATTGCGCAGCGCGGTACGCAGATTAATCTTGGCATGACCGATCCTTACTTCCTGGATCGCAACCTGATTGCCGGATGGGATTTGTTCCGTACAGTTACCAATTCCTACACCGCGACCAGCCAGAGTTATTCCTATTCGGAAAGCGATATTGGCGCGGATGTTCGCCTTGGCTACCGCTTCAACCAGAATGTACGGCAGACCTTTAGCTATACGATCAGCCAGCGGAATATTTATAATATCCCGAGCGGCAGCAGCACGAATATTTATATTGAGAATGAATTTGGCAAATCCACCCTCTCGCAGATCAGCCAGACGCTGAGCTTCGATTATTTGGACGATGACCAGGACCCGCACTCCGGCCTGTTGCTTGATTTGACAACCGATTTCGCGGGGTTGGGCGGTTCTGCAAAATATATCCGCCTGAGCCCGGATATTTCCTACTACATTCCGCTCGAGCGGATTTTCGGAAATCCGGCCTGGGTGCTTAAGTTCAGTGCGTCCGCGGGGTATCTGGACGATTTGGGCGGCTATCAGGATAAGATCGAGGATCGCTTCTTCCTGGGCGGCGATAATCTGCGCGGCTTCGCAGATAGCGGTGTGGGCCCATATGTTGAGCCGGTTTATAACAGCTCTGGCACACTCACCAGCAGCGGCGGCCAGATCGGCGGGCGGTATATGTGGACACAATCTACCGAGCTGCATTTCCCGCTGCCGGTCTCGAAGGATTTGGGCGTTTCTGGCTTTGCCTTTGTCGATGCGGGTTCGCTCTGGGGTGCCAGCACCATCGGCACCGCTACCCTGCTCGACAGTTCAGCGCCGCGCGTTGGTGCGGGCATTGGCGTGTCCTGGAATACGCCATTTGGTCTGATTAATCTCTCTCTGGCTCAGCCCGTGGTTAAGCAACGGGGAGACCAGGTGCAGCAATTCCGCGTTTCTTTTGGTACGAGGTTCTAAGTGTCTGCTCTTTCCCGATATACGCTCGTTCTGCCGCTGCTGATGTTCGGGGCCGCGCCGGCGGCTCATGCCCAGTCTTCCTCGGGTTCCGCAGGATATTTCATGCCTCCCGCTGCCCAGCCGCATACGGCGCCAGCGGTTGCGCCGCAGCCCAAACCAGCACCCGCGCCAAGCGCCGCGAATGGGCCGAACGCGGCGGGGTTTAAGGTGCCGGTGCTGCCGCCGCTGCCAGCAGAAGCAACACCGCCCACTGCGGTGATTGGCGTGCTGTCGGTGCCGCAAGTGCTGCAAGAATCCACAGCCGCGCAGGGTGTGCAGGCGGTTATCCAGGCGCGCCAGGCAGCTTTGGCGAAGGATGCGCAGGCGGCGCGGGACAAGATTCAGGCTGAGCAGCAGACCATCATGGCCGAGCGTGGCAAGCTGAGCGAGGCGGCGCTTGAGCAGAAGGAACAAAATCTGCAAAACGAAATCGCCGCAACGCAGACCAAGTTCCAGGAACGCAACCAGGCGATCCAGAACTCCGGACAGGCGGCGTTGCAGCAAATCGAGGCGGAGCTGGCCGGGATTGTCCGTCAGGAAGCGCAAGCCCATGGCATGAATTTGGTGCTGCACCGCGAGCAGGCTGTGCTGAATGTTTCGGCCTTCGACATTACCGACGAGACGGTGGCCGAACTGAACAAGCTGTTGCCGCACGTAACGGTTCCGCCCAGCGTGGTGACACCCGGTATGCAGGTGGATACCCCCGAAGACCAGGGTGGCGGCGTCGGCCCTTGAGCGATGATAGATGCTGGCAAACCCGGTGACGAACGGTTTTTTCACCGTACCGGGCCACACTCCATCGATGCAATCGCGGCGCTGCTCGGCATAAGCGCAGAGCAGCCGGCGCGATTATTCTCCGGTGTGGCGCCGCTGCAGAGCGCCGGGCCAGAGGATGTGAGCTTTCTGGATAACCGGCGCTATGCCGGGCTGCTGGCGGAAACCAAAGCCGGGGCAGTGATCCTGCATCCGGATTTCGTGGAAAAACTGCCGGAAGGCTGCGTGGCGCTGGCCACGGCGGAGCCTTACGTGGGCTGGGCCAAGGTTTCGGCGTTATTTTTTCCGTTCCCAGTTCCGGCAGCGGGTGTGCACCCCGCGGCGGTGATTGATCCTTCAGCCAGCGTTGACCCCACCGCGGAGATTGGGCCCGGGGCGGTTATTGGTGCCGGCGCGCGGATTGGGGCGGGCAGCTCCATTGGGCCGTTGGCCTATGTGGCGCCGGGGGTTGTGGTTGGCAGGCATTGCCGAATCCATGCGCAGGTAACGCTGAGCCACGCAATTCTGGGCGACCGGGTGGTGATTTATCCCGGTGCGCGTATTGGCCAGGATGGGTTCGGTTTTGCCATTTCCAAGGCCGGCTTTACGCCTGTGCCGCAGCTCGGCCGCGTGCTGATCGGCGATGGGGCGGAAATTGGCGCCAACACCACCATCGACCGTGGCTCCGCCCAGGATACGGTGATCGGCCC
>JAGWZS010000186.1 GCA_018971905.1 Rhodospirillales bacterium
ATTTGAAAATGCTCTGGTTATTTTCATCGTCCGCACGGAGCTTCACGCCGTAACGCTGCGCCACCACCAGGGAAATTTCCAGCATGTCGATCGAATCAAGCCCCAACCCATCCCCATAAAGTGAACCGTCAGGATCGATCGCTGCCGCCGCCATGTCGAGGTTCAGGGTGGAGACGATCAGGCTGGCAAGCTCCGCCTCGGCGAAAGACTGGGGTAAGGTCGTGAATGTCATGAACCACAAATAAGAGAGGTCTGCGGGCTGGCCAAGTGAAAACGCTGTAGCCCAGATAACATCTGAATGACCGTAGTTTAGCCTAAAAAGAAAAAATATTTGATAATCAGATGATTATTATGAAGGTGTTGCCATCAGACCGGCTGCTTTCTGGCTAGATAGCGTAAGGTGGCCTGGATTGACACGGAAGAAGGCTTGGCGTATTCGGTTGGCCAATTGATATTAATTCTCATTCTTAACTCGTGGAGCACGCGTTGTCTCAGCAAATTTCCTCCGGCCGTCGCGCTGCTTTGCCTTTTTGGGCGGTATTTGGGCCGGGGCTCGTTGTTATGCTGGCCGATACCGAGGTGGGCAGCATTATCACCGCCTCGCAATCTGGGGTGGCATGGGGCTATAGGCTGTTGCTGCTGCAACTCCTGCTTATTCCCATCCTGTATGTGGTGCAGGAGCTTACCGTGCGTCTTGGCATTTTCACCGGCAAGGGCCACGGCGAGCTGATCCGCGACACATTTGGCAAAGGCTGGGCCTGGCTTTCCGCCGGCGGGCTGGCGGTGGCTACCGTGGGCGCGCTGCTGTCAGAATTTTCTGGCGTAGCGGGGGTGGGGGAGCTTTATGGCGTGCCGCGCTCCGTCACGCTGGGCCTTTCGGTACTATTTCTGCTGGTCGTGGCGTTCACCGGCTCTTACCGCCGGGTGGAGCGCGTGGCCATGGCGTTGGGATTGTTCGAGTTTGTGTTCTTCGTCATCGCCTTCGTCTCTAAACCGGACGGCCACCAGATTGCTTCGCAGATGCTGCAACCCGCCTTGGCGAACAAGAATTATCTATACCTCGTCGCCGCGAATATAGGCGCGGTAATCATGCCCTGGATGATTTTCTATCAGCAATCGGCCATCGCGGATAAGAAATTGGCGCCGGCGGATTTTCGCTATGCGAGATGGGATACTGCGATCGGCTCGGTCGTTACCCAGTTGGTGATGGCTGCGGTGCTGATCTCGACCGCCGCCACAATCGGCCTGAAAAACCCCAATGCCAGCCTGAATACCGTCGGCGACATCACGGCGGCGCTCATCCCGTATCTCGGCATTACGATGGGTAAGCTAATCTTTGGCGTGGGCGTGTTAGGGGCGGGCCTGGTTGCGTCTATCGTCGCCTCTCTGGCGTTGGCTTGGGGGTTGGGTGAGGTTGCCGGCTACCGCCGTTCGTTGGAAGATCATCCATTCCGGGCAAAGTGGTTCTACGGGGTTTATGCGGCCTGCCTTATCTGCGGCGCGGTATTGGTGGGGGTGGTTCCAAACCTCGTGATTTTGAACATAGCCGTGGAAGTGATGAACGCGCTGCTGCTGCCGCTGGTGCTTGGCTTTCTGGTGATGCTGGGGTTGAAGGCGTTGCCTGCCGAGGTGCGGCTGCGCGGATGGTATGCCGGGCTGGCCATTCTGCTTTCAGCCGTCACCGCCGGGCTTGGGGTTTATGGTGGTCTGTCGGGAGTCGGGCTGTTTTAGCATTGGTGGGCCGCTCTCATGCTGTCTGTAAACATGCAGATATCCCGCGGAGTGCTTGGCTTCATTGCAGAATTATGCGTGAATTTGTTTTGCAAACTGGAAATGGCTAAAACTTTAGAAGCAAAATCCGTCCAACTATTTAGCTGATTTTGTGGAATTGATTTGTACTGGCGCCCATCTAAAGCTATAGTCCTGCCCTGCTGCTTGCCTGAGCAAATACCGTCGAGAGATCTTCTCTGTGCGTTGGGAGGGTGGAATGGCAGGTTTTTCGCCGATAAACTTTCAGGAATTACCAAAAAAACATCAAACAACTTCCCCTTCTTCTCGACTGAATGCGCTAACTCCACCGGCAGCCCCGCGTGACGATACTGCGCCGCAACAAGAGTTTTTTGTTGGTGAATGCGTGGCGATGCAGCAGGTTTTTGCCCGCATCCGGCGGTATGCTCAGGTTGATGCGCCGGTATTGATTTCGGGCGAGACCGGTACTGGCAAAGAACTTGCAGCCAGAGCCATCCACCAGCGTTCAACCCGGGCGGCCCGGCCCTTCGTAGCGATTAATTGTGCTGCTTTGCCGCCAACGCTCATTGAGTCAGAATTATTTGGTTATGAAAAAGGTGCGTTTACCGGCGCCGTAAGCCGCAAGCTGGGGCTGCTTGAACGTGCTGATGGCGGCACTTTGTTTCTGGACGAGGTTGGTGATCTGCCCCATGACCTTCAAGCCCACATGCTGAGGTTTTTGCAGGAAGGCACAATCACCCGGCTGGGAGGGCATCAGTCCATCCATCTTGATACCCGCATCATCTCAGCCTCTCACGTAGATATTGAGGCCGCAGTTGAAGCGGGCAGCTTTCGCGATGATCTGTATTATCGCCTCAATGTTTTGCTTTTACGTATGCCGCCGCTGCGCGAACGGGCGGGTGATGTGCCAGTATTGGTGGCCTATTTTCTGCGACGAATCGCGCAAGAATTTGGGATGGCTGAGGTTGAATTAACACCGGCCGCGCTCGCTGCGATCCTCGCTCATAATTGGCCAGGCAATGTCAGGGAGTTGATTGCCGCCCTTCGCCGTGCGGTGGTGATGAATTCTGGCGGAGTCATCAATGTTGAAGATCTTGCTCTCCGTACGCGCCCGGCCAGGAACTCTGGTAACAGCTGCCCGCCACTTGCGCGCTCGGAGGGGGTAGATGAAGAATATGCCGCCTACACGAAAGCCCTTGAGCCGCATCATCACAACGTCACCAAGGCGGCGGCAGAAATGGGCGTCTCCCGTGTTACTTTTTATAGAAAGATGAAACGCCACGGGGAAAAGCCGCCTTCGGAACCCGACGAGTAAGCCGAACGCGGCTGCTTTGCGTTATTTTGACAAATTATTCACGGTAATGGTTATCGTGCCATTGCCTGCATTCTGTGTTTGTCCCGGTGGCTTCAGCTCATCCCACAAGGTTATGGCTCCCGCAGAAGACGCGGAGCCGCCAAGCCCAGGGCCCTGAAGGCCGCCGCCTTTAATTTGATTCATGGATTGATTGGGCAGCGGCACAAGCATCAGGCTGGCTATGTTGAGTACATCGGCACATGGGGCAAGTATTTTGCCCTGTGCAGGAACTCCCCCACAAAGAAGCAGCACAGAGCCTGCCAGGGTCAGAGCAGAAACAAACCTGGACGCTCTTGGTAGCCAACCGTTTACTAAGAATTTTACCATGTCAAACCCCTGTTCAGCAGAGGCACGCCAAACGCCGCCGATAAAGCATAAAACGATGCTTACCTGAATGCGCTGCCGCCATAATACATTCCGGATCGAGCATTTGCAAAGGATTGTTGCTGATTTAATAGCTGCGTCAGTCCAGAAATCCCTATATCAGCGGTTGCCGCCACACTTATGGCCGTATTGTTGGCCGTGTTTGTTGTTGTATTGGTGATGCCGCTGGTATCAAGCTGAGTATTGATAATTGTTAAGCCGTTGTTCCCTTGTGTGGTGATGTTGATCGCGCCGTGGGAGGAGGGTGTTATCGTCTGCGTTTGTCCGGAGGCATTTGTTACCTGTATGCCTGCCTGAGCCGTGTTGGTGGAAAGCGCTCCTGTATCCGTTGTTGCGGTGAGATTGATTGTTGGTACCTCGATGCTTTTGACAACGATGCCGATTGTCCATCGTCGAATGATTTGAGACAATTGGCAGCGTGCTTTAACGGAGGTTTTGGCTCACCTATTGGGTTAAAATTTTAAGCGGCTATTTGGTTATGGCGCAAGCGTCTTTGCTGGATGGTTTGACGCTTGATTTGT
>JAGWZS010000187.1 GCA_018971905.1 Rhodospirillales bacterium
GGGCGCATTGCCAGCGTGGCGGGGCAGGGACGCAGGATTACCCTATGTCCGGTGGGTTAGAAGAAGCCGCTGGTTTGGATTTGCTCCATCGCCGCGCAGAGCGCGCCGCCATTTGGCGCGGCGAGGGCAATGACGAAGCCCTGCTGGTTGGGAAGTGTGGTGATACCGCCGCGGATATTTTGAAGCTCGGGCAGAATGGGCAGCGTGTCGGAGGCGCCATGCCCAAGGCTCCAGAGTTTGCCGAAAGCTGTAAAACCGCCCTCCAGGCCGCTTATGGCCATGCGTTCCGATGCCAGCAGCGCGCCATTCGTGCCACGAATGGTGACGCGGGAGGCAAGAAACCAGCTTGGCGCTTCGCCCCGAGGGCTGTGGCTAACGAACCCGTCGCAGAACATCACCCGGGCGGCTGAGGGGAGTGTGATCTCCCAATCCTGAATCAGAGCCGCGCCGGGCAGCATGATCAGCGGCCGGGTGGCATAAACCAGCCTGGCATTTTCTTCGGCCTGCAGCTTGATGCTTTGCCGAGAGTGCCCGGTCGCGGTCCGCCTTACGGTGGTGGCGGCGGGTTGCAGCAGCCTGGCCGAGGCCCCGGCGCGGACATGGATGTGCTGGGAGAGGTGCTCTCCGCCATAAAGCCCGCCGGAGATGGATTGCAGCGTGAGCTGCGCTATGCCGCCCGGCTGCATGATGGGGGCGGTGACGCTGTAGGGGTATGCCGCGCGGCGTTCCACAAGCAGCGTGCGCCCGGCGCCATCTGGCGCGAAGCACAGCGCAAGCTGGGTCATCGCAACATATAGCTGCGGTTCAACGGCACCTGCGCCGCTGGTTCGCCCGCCAACAATCTGCCGTCCGCACGAACCTCGAATGTTTCGCTGTCTACCTCGATATTCGGCAAGGCGTTGTTATGCAGCATGTGCTGCTTGCCAAGATGGCGGGTGTTGCCGATGGGCACAAATTTTTTGGCGACACCGAGTTTGCGGGCGCGGTCTGCCTGCACGGCAAGTTGTGAGACAAAGGTAACGCCGAGCCGCGTAGGAGAGAGCCCCATGCTGCCCCACATCGGCCGCTGGATGTTCGGCTCGCTATCCATCATGGAACCATTGGCGTCGCCACATGTGGCCCAGGCGATGAAGCCGCTTTTCATCACCACGCGCGGCTTGATGCCAAAGCTGGCACGCGGCCAGAAGATGAGGTCCGCCATGCGGCCGGGCTGGATGGAGCCGACATGCGCGTCAATGCCCGCCGCGATGGCCGGGTTGATGGTGAGCTTGGCGAGATAGCGTTTGATGCGTTCGTTATCGGCGAGGGCGGTTTTTTCCTGCGGTAAACGGCCATGGCGCTTTTTCATCACGCTGGCAAGCTGCCAGCATTTGGCTTGGTTTTCCGCCAGCCGCCCCATGCCTTGGCTGTCGGTCGAGAAGATGGAGATGGCCCCCATATCGTGCAGCAGATCCTCCGCCGCCATGGTTTGCGGGCGCACGCGGGATTCCGCGAAGGCGAGGTCTTCCGCCAGGCGCCAGTTCATCGCATGCGCCAGCATGGTCATCGGCAGGCCCTCGTTCAGGGCCAGGGCGGTGAAGGGATTGGTGGGGTTGGTGGAGCCGGGCAGCACATTGGCGAGGCCGTTCACGCGCAGCAGATCCGGTGCGTGGCCGCCGCCCGCGCCTTCGGTGTGGAACATATGGATGGAGCGCCCACCGATGGCGCGGATCGTATCCTCGCAGAAGCCGTATTCGTTGATCGTATCCGTATGCAGGCAGACGCTGAAATCATTCCTGTCGGCGGCGATGAGGCAGCCGTCGATCACATCACCCGAGGCGCCGAAATCCTCGTGGATTTTTACCCCCAGCGCGCCGCCGGAAACGCTTTCCTCCACCGCCCCAGGGTCGGAACAGCCGCGCCCGAGAAAGCCGAAATTCAACGGTGAAAATTCCGCCGCCTGGATGATCTGTCCGAGAATCTCCGGTCCGGAGCAGGAAACATCGAAATACGGCCCTGGTGACATGCCGATGATGGTGGTGGTGCCGCCCGCCAGTGCATGGTCGCTCTGCTGCGGGCAGAGGAAATGCGCGTGGCTTTCAATGGCGCCGGCGGTGACGATGTAATTTTCGGCATGGTGCACGGCGGTGTTGGGGCCGGTGCGCAAGGCGGGATCGACGCCCGCCATGATATCCGGATTGCCCGCCTTGCCGATGCCGACGATCCGGCCATCCCGGATGCCGATATCGGCTTTCACGATGCCGAGCACGGGGTCGATGATGGTGGCGTTTTGCACCACCGCGTCCAGCGCGCCGGAAGCGCGGGTGCCGGTGGTTTGGAAGCCCTCGCCGTCCCGCATCGCCTTGCCGGCGCCGGTGGTGAGTTCATCGCCATAATGCGTGTAATCATGCTCAATCTCGGCAAGCAGGCCGGTGTCGCCGAGCCTTACCATGTCGCCCTTGGTGGGGCCGAAGGTGGCGGCGTATTCCGCGCGAGTTATCTTCACCATGGCTCAGGCTCCCTTGTAGCCGCGTTGCCGCACCGCCTCGAACGCTTTGGCTCTGATCTCAGGATCATCCAGCCGCCCGCGTGTGAGGCCACCCTGGCCGTGAATGATGCGATCCCCCGCCATCGCCACAAGCGTAACCTTGCGGGAAATACCTGGCTCAAAGCGAATGCCGGACCCAGACGCCACATCCAGCCGGAAGCCGAAGGAAGCGCGGCGGTCGAACTGCAAGGCTGGGTTGGTTTCGAAGAAATGCGCGTGGCTGCGCACCTGAATATCGCGGTCGCCGGTGTTCAGAACCTCGATCTCCACGCGCTCGCGGCCCGCATTCAGCTCGATCTCGCCATCGGCCGCAATGATCTCGCCGGGAATTTCGCCATCCTCCTGCCCATCGGCGATGGGACGAAACACAATGACGAGCTTGGTGCCTTCGGGAAAACTTGCTTCCACAGCTACGAATTCCGCAAGTGTGGGCACGCCGGGTTCAACGTCTGCTGCGGTCAGCATTGTTGCCGCCATGTTCACGATCTCCTCGTAAGCCATGCCGCAGCGCGCGGCGAGGAGCATTTCATCCGCGATCAGCGCCACCGCCTCCGGGTGGGAGAGTTTTACGCCACGCGCCTTCAATCTTCGCGCATGTTCGGCCGCGGTGAAGATAATCAGCCGTTCAAGCTCGGTGGGGGAGAGGTTCACGGGGCGTTCCTCAGTTGGAGAATAGCTGTTGCTTCTGAAAGGGGTGGCGCATCATGGCGATGTCCGTCAGCGGGGTGAAGCTGCCGATGTCATCCAGCGGTGGCAGCGGGGCGTCGATTAATTCTGCAATGCGCGGCTGGATGTTTTGCAAGGCCGCCTGCGCGTCCAGCGCGCCGATGAGGCCAAGGCGCACGGCGGCGGAGCCAAGAGACTGCGCGGTGGTATGGGCGGAGACGGCGAGTGCCGTCGGCAGGTCCAGCCCCGCGCCGGCGAGCGCCAGCCCCATCACCACCAGCAAATGGCCATGCGCTTCACCGGAGGCAACAAGCGCACGGTACGCCGCCGCACCCGGTGTGCCGAGCCGCGCATGGGTGCCAAGCAATGCTGCCCCGGCGCGGCGCGAACCCTCGCGCGCGGCAGAGGCGATGGCGAGGGCTTCGGTTAAATCATCCAATGTCTTTAACGTGGCAGGGTTTTCCGCGGCCTGAAAGGCATAGGCGACCAGAGGCCGGTCGTGCGGCGCCCAGCGATGCTCCATCTGACCGGCCAGAAACATGGGCCAGTCAGCGCGGGTAAGGTGGCCATCGGCAGCAAGGCTTTCCACGCCCCAGGAAAAGGCAAATCCCCCCGAGGGGAATTGGCCGTCTGAGAATTGCAGGGCGCGGAGAAGATGAATCACGCCAGCACCTTCACCTTGCCATCATGCGCAAGCTCATGCAGCCGGGCCAGATAGGTCTCGCGCGGGTGGTCCAGCGCCACCAGCAGGCAGCCACCCTCAAAGCGCACGCGCCAGTGCAGATTGCCCGCCAGATAGCCAAGC
>JAGWZS010000188.1 GCA_018971905.1 Rhodospirillales bacterium
GCGCCAAGCAGAAAAATAACCGCCACTCCATAGGCGCCATTCACGAAGGGCCACACATTAATGGCTTGCACTGGCGGATTCATGGCACGGCCTCCGCCGCGGCGCGCAAAAGTGCTGTGGTCTTGCGCTCAGAAATCGCGGCACACATCCGCGCCACGACCATCGTTAGAAAGCTGAGGTAGAACCCCACCGTGCCGATGAGCAGCGGATAAAGCATGGTGATATAGATTTTCGAAGGCCCGGTAAGTGAGATGGTATTGCCCTGGTGCAGCGTGTTCCACCATTGCACTGAATACACGATGATCGGCAAATTCACTGCCCCGGCCAGGGCTAGAATGGCGGCGGCGCGGTACGCATGAGCTTTGTTGTCGAAGGCGCGAATGAGCGCGATATGACCGAGATAGAGAAAAAACAGGATCAGCACGGAGGTGAGCCGTGCGTCCCACACCCAATAGGCGCCCCACATCGGCTTGCCCCACAACGAGCCTGAAACCAGGCACACGGCGGTAAACCCCGCCCCCACCGGGCCAATCTCCTCCGCTGCGATATCCGCCAGCGGGTGCCGCCAGACCAGCGAGAGAAACGAGCAGAACGCCAGCGCCGCATAGCCCGCCATCGCCACCCAGGCGGCGGGCACATGCACATACATGATGCGCGCGGCATCGCCCTGCTGCCAGTCGGCCGGGGCAAACCAATAGCCCCACACGATACCCGTCACGGTCAATAAAACCGAAATCCCCGCCAGCCAGGGCAGGGCAGGGCGAGCAATGCGCTGAAACCGGCCAGGGTTGGCAAAATAGTGAATCCAGCGGCCACGGCTTAAGGGGTTGGCCAGAGGCGTGGCGCTTTGCTTCATGGGCTGGTTCTTATGCCACTGCCTGGTAAATTTGAAGTGCTGTGAAAATTTGTTACATTGCTCTGCATGAACTATTGGCTGATAAAGTCTGAACCCGATGCGTTTTCGTGGGATGATCAAGTAAAAAACCGCGTCGAACCCTGGACCGGCGTACGCAACCATCTCGCCAAACGGCATTTGCGGGAGATGAAAAAAGGCGATCGCGCCTTCTTCTATCACTCCAACATCGGCAAAGAGATCGTCGGGATCGTGGAAGTGGCGCGGGAAGCCTACCCGGACCCAACGGCTGAGAACGGTGATTGGGTATGCGTGGACATGAAGGCGCTAAAGCCGGTTAAAACGCCCGTCACCCTTGCGGCGATCAAGGCTGACCCCAGATTTAAGGAACTTGCCCTGATCAAATATTCGCGCCTTTCGGTCGGGCCTGTCAGCCCTGAACATTGGGCGATGCTCTGCAAAATGGGAGATGTGAAATGACCGAGTCCGCAATTCTGGCCGGCGGCTGCTTCTGGTGCCTGGAAGCAGCCTATGACGAACTTGAAGGCGTGGCGCGCGTGCAGTCTGGCTACGCTGGCGGGCAGGTTGAGAACCCCAGTTATAAAGCGGTTTGCAGCGGCACCACCGGCCATGCTGAGGTGGTAAAGATTGATTACGATCCCGCGGTGATTTCCTATGCCGATCTCTTGCGCGTGTTCTTCACCATTCACGACCCCACAACGCTGAACCGCCAGGGCAATGATATCGGCTCACAATATCGCTCGGCCATTTTTTACGAAACGCCGGCACAGCAAGCGGCCGCGGCGGCGGCTATCGCGGAATTCACGTCCGTCTGGGGCAAGATTGTCACCGAGGTTACGCCGCTGAGCGTTTTCTGGCCGGCCGAGGCAGAGCATGAGGATTATTTCGCGAACAATCCCTGGTCCGGCTATTGCCAGGCGGTGATCGCGCCGAAAATTGTTAAACTGCGCAAAGAATTCCGGGACAAGCTAAAAAAACCCGGCGCAACCAGCCAAGGTTAAAGCAATGCCGTCTCCACGCTGTTGGGGCTGTTTTCCTTAATATCTCGCAACATCTTGTCGGCGGCGGAGATAAGCGACGCCGGTGTAGGGGATTTGCTCTTGGCGCACGCCACGCCGACACTCACGGTGACCTGCATGGGCACTCCGGGCATCACCTGCCGCTCCACCATTTCGCGCACCCGCTCGGCGACCAGTCTGGAGTCTACGATTCCCGCACGCAGCATCACCAGGAAAGTGCCATTGCCATAGCGGCCGCAAATGTCGCTTTCACGCACGGAGCGGCGGATACACGCAGCCACCTCGCGCAACACGACATCACCTGTCTGCATACCAAAAGTTTCATTAACCATGCTGAGGTTATCAATATCGATCAGCAACAAGCTAAGCGGTGTGCCCATGCTCGCGGCAGCGCATTCCAGATGCGCCAGTTCCATAACGGCAGCCCGATTCCAGGTGCGGGTCAGTTCGTCGATCGATCCACGGCGGGCCTGTGCGTCACGGTTGCGGATCAATGTGTCCTGGAAAGAGCTTTGGCCCCGGCGGTTGAGTTCCCGCTCCACGATCACCGCCAGATCCTGCAATGTCTCCAACTCGCTGTGGCCTAGCTGGCGGGGCAGCGTGTCCAGCACGCAAAGCGCGCCCACCGCCGAGCCCGCACCCACATGCAACGGCTGACCTGCATAAAAGCGAATGCCGGGTTTACCTGTTACCAGCGGGTTATCCGCGAAACGCTCCTCTTCCATCGTATCCGCCACAACCAATGTGTGATGTTCCCGGACTGTATGGCTGCCGAATGACTGCTCGCGCGGTATTTCGCCCCACGCCCCGCCAAAACTGGATTTAATCCACTCTGATTCTTCGGCCACAATGGTAATTTGCGCCATGGAGGAATGCAGCACCCTGGCGGCCAACCTGGTTATCCGGTCAAACCGCTCTTCGGCGGGCGTATAAAGCAAATCCAGGGCGCGCATGTCCCTAAGCCGTTGAACCTCTCCTAACCCAAAAAAAGCGTTATCAATGGTCACGCATGTTCCTTGGTACCTGATTCTTCACAACCATAAGATGTACAGATCGCCAATGTAATAGCCAGCATTTAAAAATTAATAATTTGGTATGGAATGCCTGGCGGCGCCCGAAGGCGCCGCCAGGCCTGTTATGTGGCGTCAAACCGATCAGCGTTCATCACCTTGGTCCAGGCACGCACGAAGTCGTGCACAAAAGCCTCAGGTGCGTCATCCTGTGCATAGTACTCGGCGTAGGCGCGCAGGATGGAGTTGGAGCCGAACACCAGATCAACGCGCGTGGCCGTCCATTTCAGCGCATTGGTCTTGCGGTCACGCACTTCGTAAACGCCTTCTCCCGCATCCTTCCAGATATTGCCCATATCCGTCAGGTTCACGAAGAAATCGGTCGTGAGCGCACCGGCACGGTCGGTGAAAACGCCGTGGCTGCTGCCGCCATAATTGGCACCCATGGCACGCATACCGCCGAGCAGCACGGTCATCTCCGGCGCCGTGAGGTCCATTAGCTGCGCACGGTCAAGCAGCAATTCCTCGGCCTTTACGTTGTAGTCGCGCTTCAGCCAGTTCCGGAAACCGTCATGCAACGGCTCCAGCACCGCGAAGGAGGCTGCGTCTGTCTGCGCCTCGGTTGCATCACCGCGGCCAGGCAGGAAGGGCACGGTGACTTCAACGCCGGCGGCCTTGGCGGCGCGCTCCACCCCGACGTTGCCTGCCAGCACGATCACATCGGCCAGGCTGGCCCCGCTCTGCGCGGCAATGGGCGCCAGCACGGAGAGAGTGTTGGCCAGGCGCGCGGGCTCATTGCCTTGCCAATCCTTCATCGGCGCCAGGCGGATGCGCGCGCCATTGGCACCACCGCGAAGATCGGAGCCACGGAAGGTGCGGGCGCTGTCCCAGGCCACAACCACCAAATCGCTGGTGCTCAGGCTGCTTTTCTCGATCGCGGCTTTTACCCCGGCTACATTGTAGTCCTTGCGCCCAACGGGCACAGGGTCCTGCCAGAGCAAATCTTCCGCCGGCACATCGGGGCCGAAATAACGAGCCTTGGGTCCCATGTCGCGATGGGTGAGCTTGAACCAGGCGCGG
>JAGWZS010000189.1 GCA_018971905.1 Rhodospirillales bacterium
CGTACGGTGATGATGCCGCTGATGTTCCTGGCCAGCCGCAAACCACTGGCCCGCAACCCGCGCAATATCCGTATCGACGAACTGTTCTGCACACCACCCGCGCAAGTGAAAGACTGGATCAGGGGCCCGTATAAATCCGCCTGGGGCCCGGTGTTCAAGGTGCTGGACGATGTGCTGCGCGCAGCCGAGCCGTTCTTCCCGAAAGGCGCTCGCGCCAAGGCAGAACAGAAAGCGCGGGACTGGATTATCGAGCGGCTGAACGGCGAAGATGGGCTGGGCGCCATCTACCCCGCCATGGCCAATGCCACGATGATGTTCGATTACCTGGGCGATCAGGAACATTTCGACATCGCCTGGGATTCCGTGCGCAGGCTGCTAGTAGTGCGGGAGGATGAGGCTTACTGCCAACCCTGCCTCTCACCCATTTGGGACACGGCCTTGGCCGGGCACGCGCTGGCGGAAGCCGGGGAGGCCCAGGCCGTGGCCGAGGCGTGCGACTGGCTGATCCCCCGCCAGGAGCTTAAGGTGGTGGGAGACTGGGCGGACAACACCCCTGGCACCCGCCCCGGCGGCTGGGCCTTTCAATATAACAACGCCTATTACCCGGATGTGGACGACACCGCCGTTGTGGCCATGCTGCTGCACCGCACGGGCAACCCCAAATATGCCGAAGCCATCTCCCGCGCGCGGGAGTGGATCATCGGTATGCAATCCACCAACGGCGCCTGGGGCGCGTTCGATATCAATAACGACAGGCAGTACCTCAACCACATCCCCTTCGCGGACCATGGCGCGCTGCTGGACCCGCCGACCGAGGACGTTACCGCGCGCTGCATCTCCTTCCTCGCCCAGCTGGGGCATGAGGACGACCGGCCCGCAATCGAGCGCGGCATCAGCTATTTACGCGAGACGCAGAAGCCAGATGGCTCCTGGTTTGGCCGCTGGGGCACCAATTATATTTACGGCACCTGGTCTGTGCTCTGCGCGCTGAACGCTGCCGGTGTTGCACATGACGACCCGATGCTGATGAAGGCGACATCCTGGCTGATGGCCCGGCAACGCAAAGATGGTGGCTGGGGCGAGGATAATGAGAGCTATGGTGACGCCCCGGCGGGCGAGTTCCACGGCCATGCCGCGCAAAGCCTGCCGAGCCAGAGCGCATGGGCGGTGCTGGGGCTGATGGCGGCGGGGCTGGCGGACCATGAGTGCGTAAAGCGCGGCATTGAATATTTACAGGCCGCGCAAGGAGAAGATGGAAGCTGGAAAGAAGCGCCCTATAACGCCGTGGGCTTCCCGCGCGTGTTCTATTTAAAATATCACGGCTACCCGCGCTTTTTCCCGCTGCTGGCGCTCAGCCGCTATAAGCAACTTCTGGCCAGCAACGACCGCGTGGTGAGATACGGGTTTTAGAGTGTGATGACTTTAGGTTTGCTCCCTTTGCGAGCGGACCTGAAATCTGAATCCCCCTCTACTTCATTGATTCAGAGGCGGCTTCAGGCATGAGAGCGATCCTCGGGGCGATTCGATCTCATGTCACCCAGCTCTAAAACGGGCGATCACCCTCGGTGGTAGACCAGCAGCACTAACGTACCAGGCTGGAACTTATACCGCGGCGCGAAGCCAGGGTGCTTCACCATCCCCTTGCCCATTGGTGTTGCGGTAACAAGGTAAACATCGCCATTTGTCTCGTTCACGGCCATGGTGCGCGCGCCCAACCTGGTTTTCACAGGGGGCAGAACGTCGTAATGATCTGCACCCATCTCGCGGATAACCGAAAGCGTGCCGATACTGTTGGCGCTGAAGATCAGGTGCCGCGCGGCGTCAAAAGCCACACTATCAGACCCTTTGCCAATTGGCAGCAACGCGACCTCCCGGCCGGTATTTGTGTCAACCACCGCTAACGCGCCGTTCTGACAGCTGGTGAATACGCGCGAAGCCGCGGAGTCTATTGCAACACCGGTTGGCGCCTCGCACCCCGGCAACGGCCAGCGCGCGGTAACCTGCCCGGCCTTGCTGTCAACCGCCGCTATCTCGTTCTTATCGTTCAGCGCTACGAAAACTTGGCCATGCCCGTTTGCCGCCAGATATTCCGGGGCGCCGCCAAGCGGGATTTTCGTCTCCGAATCGGTGGCGGGATTGAGCGCCAGGAGCGCCCCTGAATCGCCGGCAGCAACAAAAATCTTGCCCGTCGCAGGGTCGAAAACCATGCCGTCCGTGTCGTCCAGCGAAGGCAGGGTTTTTTCTACCCTCAGCGTGGCGGGGTTGAACACAGAAAGTGTCTGCGTACCCGAGCTATCGGTATAGCCAAGACCGGTGGCGGGGTCGAAGGCGATGCCGTGCGTGTCGTCCAGCCCAGTAACGTTGCCCTGCAACTTGTTCGTGGCAGTGTCCACCACCGAAACAGCGTGGCCATGGGCGATGAACAATTGGCCTGTCGCGGCATGGTCATGCATGTAATCCCAATGCGCGTCGCCGCCGAGCGGTACGGTTGCCACCAGGCTGTAGGAAGGCGCTGCCGCCTGGGCTGCCGGAATCGCTGTCGACATGAACAAGGCCGACAGCCCGGCACGGAGAAACAATCTCATTATGAACCTTTCTTTGTACGCGGGATAATCACGGCACTACCCGCCAGGGGTGCGGCCGCACGCTCAGGCTAGCGCCAAAATGGCCACGTGTTTGCGAAGAATTGGCAACATCTTTGCCGGCACTGCAACCAACTGGCCTGCCGCCATCATTCTTTCACATCGTACACAAACAAAAAGATGGCGCCCACGGTGCAGGCGCCATCTTTTATTCGGGTTTATTTCATACGCCGTCTGGCGTTTGAATATCCCTAGGCCGCTTGCGCATTCCGCTGCAGCACCGCCACAGCCTTCTTCGCCAGCGGGTCCATCCCTTCGCCACCCGCATCGAGATGCGCGAAAATCTGGGCAAGCATACGCTTTTCCCAGAATTTCTTCAGGTGGTCGCTAATTTCCTCGACAGCCTTGGGCTCGGGGTTTTGTGCGAAAGCCTTGCTGATCTGGTTCGCCATGTAGACGAGCCTGTCGATAGTGCCGTGTGACATCGAATATGTGCCTCTGATTGGCGCGCCAATAGCGCAAAAAGCGTTCGCCACCGCAACAAAAAGCCACGGCGGCGAGAGATGAACCTAGCTTATTCCGCCGCCACGGGCGGAACAATCCGGCGGGCCTGCTCACTATGCGCGTTATATTCGACCTGCCATTCGGTGGGACCGTTGGAGAGCGAAACCTGAACCGCCGTCACCTTGTATTCCGGGCAGTTTGTCGCCCAGTCGGAATAATCCGTGGTGATGACATTGGCCTGGGTCACCGGGTGATGGAAGGTGGTGTAAACCACGCCCGGCGCCACGCGGTCGGTGATTACGGCGCGCAGCGAGGTTTCGCCCGCGCGGCTGGCGAGCTTGACCCAGCTGCCATCCTTCACGCCGCGCGTCTCCGCGTCGAACGGATGGATTTCCAGCACGTCCTCCGGGTGCCAGGCGGAGTTCTCGGTGCGCCGCGTCTGCGCGCCAACGTTATACTGCGACAGGATGCGCCCGGTGGTGAGCAGCAGCGGGAAGCTTGGGCCGGTTTTTTCATCGGTCGGCACATAGTCCGAGATGATGAACTTGCCGCGGCCGCGCACAAACCCGTCGATATGCATCACCGGCGTACCGGTGGGCGCCTTCTCGTTGCAGGGCCACTGGATGGAGCCCAGCTCGTCCAGGGCCTTGTAGGAAACACCGGCGAAGCTCGGCGTGGTACGGGCAACTTCGTCCATGATCTCTGACGGATGGCTGTATTCCATCGTCATGCCCATGGCCTTGGCCAGCATCAGCGTCACTTCCCAATCGGCGTAGCCGTTCTTGGGCTTCATCACCTTGCGGATACGCTGAATGCGGCGCTCGGCATTGGTGAAGGTGCCGTC
>JAGWZS010000012.1 GCA_018971905.1 Rhodospirillales bacterium
ATCATGCCTCTTCTCCTCAAATTACCGCGCCGGAATGCACGCAGGGCGGCATTATCGTCAATAACCCTCATTGCGCGGCGGGGCATTGGGATTTACTTTGCCCAAATGATGAGCAGTGACATCTTCCCCATGATCAAGCCGGTGATGATCGGCCAGGGCCCCCGGCAGGTGCGGCTGGAGCATCCGGTCATTCTCGCCCCGCTTTCGGGCGTGACCGACCTGCCCTTCCGCGCCCTGGTAAAAGCGCAAGGTGCTGGCTTGGTGGTTTCAGAAATGATCGCCTCCTGGGCGATGGTACGGGAGAACCGCAACACGCTGCGCATGGCGGAAGTGGTCTCGGCTGGCGGCCCGAATTCGGTGCAATTGGCCGGCTGCGACCCCGAGGCCATGGCCGAGGCCGCGAAGATCGCGGTGGGGCTGGGGGCGGACCTTATCGATATCAATTTCGGCTGTCCGGTGAAAAAAGTGGCGATCGGGCAGCTCGCCGGGTCCTCATTGATGCGCGACGAGGCACTGGCCGGGCGCATTCTGGAAGCCACCGTGAGGGCGGTGGATGTACCAGTGACACTGAAAATGCGCATGGGCTGGGACCATAACAGCCTGAACGCGCCCGATCTGGCCCGCATCGCGGAACAGGCTGGCATTAGCATGCTCACCGTGCATGGCCGCACCCGGCAGCAATTCTACGAAGGTGTGGCGAACTGGGACTTCATCGCCCAGGTAAAGGCCGCCACCGCCCTGCCGGTGATCGTGAACGGCGACATCACCAGCGAGCAGAAGGCCGCCGAAGCGCTGCGCCGCTCAGGGGCGGATGGCGTGATGATCGGCCGTGGCGCCTATGGCCGCCCCTGGTTTTTGCAGCAGGTGATCGATTACCTCACCACCGGCAGTCTCACGGCGGCGCCGTCTCTGGCCGAGCAAAAAGAGATTTTGCTGGGCCATTACCGCGCCATCCGCGCGCATTTCGGCGAACAGGCCGGCACCCGGCTGGGGCGCAAACACGTGGCCTGGTACAGCCAGGGGCTGCACAGCTCCGCCGGGTTCCGCGCGCAAATGAACCGGCTGGATAGCGGCGCGGCGGTGGAGGCGCTGATCCATCAATTCTACGACCCGCTGATCGCCCAGGGGTTCGTGCGGCAAGATGAAGTGGCGCTGGCAGCATGAGCGGATTCAAGAAAGCGTTCAAAATTGTCCGCCGGACCCCGCCTGAAAAGCGGGTCAGGCTCGACCCCGCGCAGATTCTGGAAACCCTGCCCATCGCCGTGGTGGTGCTGGATGATATGGATGTGGTCGCGGAGGTGAATTACGCGGCGGAGGAATTCTTCGGCGCCTCCAAAAGCATTCTGCAACACTCCAACCTTGGTGAGCTGCTGCCGGCGGACCATCCGGTGTTTCTGATGATGGAACGCGCCCGCAGCGCCGGGGTGAGCATTGCCGAACATGACCTGGTGCTGGAAGGCCCGCGCATGGCCAGGCGCGGCTGCACCGTGCTGGCCACCCCCATGGACCAGCCCGGCTATGTGATGCTCACCTTCCAGGATGAATCCGCCGCCAAGGCGCTGGACCAGCAAATGTCCGCCCGCAATGCCGCGCGCTCCATCACCGGCATGGCGGCCATTCTGGCGCATGAGGTAAAGAACCCGCTTTCGGGCATTCGGGGTGCCGCCCAGCTGCTGGAGCTCAACGCCGCCGCACAGGACAAGGAGCTGGCCGTGCTCATCCGCGACGAGGCCGACCGCATCCGCGCCATGGTGGAGCGCATGGAAACCTTCGGCGAGAAAAATCTTGAGCGCCAGTCTGTGAATATTCACCGCGTGCTGGAGCATGTGCGCAAGCTGGCCAGCTCCGGCTTTGCCGCGCGGGTGAAATTTGTCGAGACCTATGACCCCTCCCTGCCGCATGTGCTGGGAGACCGCGACCAGCTGATCCAGGTGCTGTTGAATCTGGTGAAGAACGCCGCCGAGGCAATTTCCGGCGGTGACAGGCAGGAGGGTGAAATTCATCTCACCACCGGCTTTCAGCATGGCGTCCGGCTTTCCGCCTCCGTCGGCCGCTCGCGCCCCAATCTGCCGCTGTTCGTCTCGGTGCGGGACAATGGCCCCGGCATTCCGGAAGATATCCGCCGGCATCTGTTCGAGCCCTTCGTTTCCACCAAGGCGGCGGGCTCGGGGCTGGGTCTTGCCTTGGTCGCGAAGATCATCGCCGACCATGGCGGGCTGATCGATGTGGACACCCGCCCCGGCCGAACGGAATTCCGCATCCATCTGCCCGTTTATGAAGATCCCGAAGAAGGCGTGAATTAAGTATGACGCTTCCCACCGTTCTCGTTGCCGACGACGACCGTTCGATCCGCACCGTGCTCACCCAGGCTCTGGGCCGGGCGGGGTATCAGGTGCGCACCACCGCCTCCGCCGCCACGCTCTGGCGCTGGGTGGAAGATGGCGAAGGCGATGTCGCCATCACCGATGTTATCATGCCGGATGAAAACGGGCTGGATCTGATCCCACGCATCCGCCGTATCCGCCCGGAACTGCCGGTGATCGTGATGAGCGCGCAAAGCACGCTGACCACCGCGGTGCAGGCCACCCAGCGCGGCGCGTTCGAATATCTGCCCAAACCGTTCGACCTTGCCGACCTGCTGGCTGTGGTGGACCGGGCGCTGAAGCAGCCCATGGCCATGGCGGCGCAGGCGCAGGCGCCAAAACCCGCCTCTGACGAGCAGATGCCGCTGATCGGCCGCAGCCCGGCGATGCAGGAAATCTACCGGGTGATCGCGCGGCTCACCACCACCGACCTCACCGTGATGATCAATGGCGAATCCGGTGCCGGCAAGGAGCTGGTGGCCAGGGCGTTGCACGATTATGGCCGCCGCCGCTCCGGCCCGTTCGTGGCCATCAACATGGCCGCCATCCCGCGCGAGCTGATCGAGAGCGAGCTGTTTGGCCATGAGCGCGGCGCCTTCACCGGTGCCACCAACCGGCATACCGGGCGCTTTGAGCAGGCGGCGGGCGGCACGCTGTTTCTGGATGAAATTGGCGACATGCCGCCGGAAGCGCAAACCCGCCTGCTGCGCGTGTTGCAGGAAGGCGAGTTTCTGCCCGTGGGCGGGCGCCAGCCCATCCGCGCCAATGCGCGCATTGTGGCGGCCACCCACCGGGATTTGCGCGCCCTCATCCGCTCCGGCCAGTTCCGCGAGGATCTGTTCTACCGGCTCAACGTCGTGCCCATAAGGCTGCCGCCCCTGCGTGAACGCCCGGACGATATCCCCGTGCTGGCGCAGCATTTTCTGAACAAGGCACAAGCCGAGGGGCTGCCCGCGAAATCCATCGACCCCGCCGCCATGGCGCTGCTCTCCGCCCACCGCTGGCCGGGCAATGTGCGCGAGCTGGAGAATGTGATCCGCCGTCTCGCCGCCCTGGTGCCGCAGCCCGTCATCACGAATGAGATCATCGCCCAGGAACTGGCCGATTACACCCCGGTGGAAGAGCCCAGAACCACAGCCACCGGCGAGGAGGGCGACAATATGGCCAGCGTGGTGGAGCGCCACATTACCCGGCTGCTGGCCAGCTTGCGTGAATCCGGCGAGGAAGGCGTGCTGTATGAACGCGCCCTGGCCGAGCTGGAACGTCCGCTCATCCGCATGACCCTGACCGAAACCAGAGGCAACCAGATTCGCGCCGCGGCGCTGCTTGGCCTCAACCGCAACACGCTGCGCAAGAAAATCCGCGAGCATGGTATCGGCGTGCAGCGCCGAGTGGGATGAGCGGCCGCCTGCCCATGGCGGAAAAACCGCAAGCTCGCTCCCGGCTTGCCTGGGCCGCGGATTTGATGCTGGGCCGGGTGGCAACCCTGCTTGTTGCCTCCGCCGCGCTGGCGCTGGGCATTCTCACCTTCGCCCTGCTGGCGGGGCGGGTGCGTATGCCCATGTATTCGGGTGGCACGGTCGCCCTTATTTTCGCGGATTTCGCGGCGCTGCTGCTGCTCATCCTGGTGCTGGCCGGGCGGGTGGTGCGGGTGGTGCTGGAGCACCGGCGCGGTGCCGCCGGGGCCAGGCTGCATGTGCGGCTGGTGCTGCTGTTTGGTGGCGTGGCGGCGGTGCCCGCCGTGCTGGTGGCCGTCTTCGCCATTGTGTTCTTCAATTTTGGCATCCAGGCCTGGTTCAACAACCGCGTGCAAACCGCACTGGCGGAAAGCAACCAGGTGGCCCAGGGCTACCTGACCGAGCATGAGAACGACATCCGGCTCGACGCGCTGGCGATGGCGAATGACCTGTCTCAGGCGGGGTCTGTGTTTTTTGGCAACCCCAATGAATTCGCCTCGTATCTGGTCACCCAGACCTCCGTGCGCGGCCTGACCCAGGCGGTGATCTTCGACCCGCTGAGCGGACAGGTGGTTGCCTCGGCCGGGTTGTTCGCCGGCATTGCCGCCAGTATTCCGGACCATAACGCCATCGCCGAGGCCAATAACGGGCAAGTGCCGGTGATCAGCCCGCCGGGCAGCACGGTGGAGCAGGCGGTCATCAAGCTCGACATCACGCCGCCCTTGATGCTGATGGTGGAAAAACCGGTCGACCCCGCCATTCTGGACCATGTGAATCGGACCAAGCAGGCCGTTGCGGAATATCAGCGCCTGGCCAAGAACCGCTCACAGCTGGAGGTCTCCTTCGCGCTCATCATCGCGGTGCTGACGCTGCTGGTGCTCTCCGCCCTTATCGGCTTTGGCCTCGTCATCGCCAACCAGATCGCCAAACCGCTGGGGCATTTGATCCGCGCGGCCGAAACCGTGAGCGAGGGCGATTTGGATGTGCGCGTGCCAGAGCGCGCCACGGGCGATGAGATGGAAGGGCTCTCGCGCGCCTTCAACCGCATGACCGCGCAGCTTGCCGCCCAGCGCGGCGAATTGCTGGACGTGAACAACCAGCTGGACGAACGGCGGCGCTTCACCGAAACGGTGCTGGCCGGCGTTTCCGCCGGTGTCATCGGGCTGGACGCGCAGGGGCGGATCGAGCTGCCCAACCGCGCGGCATCTGAGCTGCTGCAACTCGCCCTGCTGCCCCGTATTGGCCAGAATTTGGCCGATGTGGTGCCGGAATTCTCCGCCCTCATGCGCAATGTGATGGCCAACCCCGAACGCCCCGCCACGGCGCAGATAGAACACGGCACCGGCGCCGCCAAACGCGTGCTGCTGGTGCGAATCGGCGCCGAGATGAAGGAAGGCGTCGCGGATGGGTTTATCGTGACCTTCGATAACGTGACGGAGCTGATGTCCGCCCAGCGTAAGGCCGCCTGGGCGGATGTGGCGCGGCGCATCGCGCATGAAATCAAAAACCCGCTCACCCCCATCCAGCTTTCCGCCGAGCGGCTGAAGCGCCGCTTCGCCAAGGAGATCACCTCCGACCCGGAAAGCTTCACCCAATGCGCCGAAACCATCGTGCGCCATGTGGGCGATATCGGCCGGATGGTGGATGAATTTTCTTCCTTCGCACGGATGCCTCAGCCGGTGATGCGCCCGGAAAGCCTGGAGCGGCTGGCACGGGAGGCCATGGTGCTGCAACGCGTGGCCAAACGGGATATCGAGTGGAGTGTTGAGATCGACACCCCCTTGCGCGCCCTGTGCGACCGGCGGCAAATTGGCCAGGCACTCACCAACCTGCTGCAAAACGCCGCGGATGCGGTGGAAATGCGCGAAGGTGCCCGCCACATAACCCTGCGCCTGCATAAAGAGGGCGACATGGCGCGTTTGAGCGTGACCGATGACGGCATCGGCCTGCCGGAGGCAGGACGCGACCGGCTGACTGAACCTTATGTGACCCATAAGCCGAAAGGCACCGGGCTGGGGCTTGCCATTGTCGCCAAGATCATGGAGGACCATGGCGGGCGGCTTGAACTGAAAACGGCACCGGGAGGAACCGGCGCTGAAGTATCTCTGATTTTGCCGGCATTGCCGGAGGATGCCATGCTGGAGGAAGCGAAGGAGTTGCCTGCCCGATGACCGAGATTCTGATCGTGGATGACGAGCCGGATATCCGGCTGCTGGTCGAAGCGATTCTCAAGGATGAGGGGTATGAGGCCCGCTGCGCCGGCACCTCGGATGAGGCGCTGGCTGCCTATCGCGCGCGCCGTCCGTCCCTCGTGCTGCTCGATGTCTGGCTGCAGGGCTCCAAGCTGGATGGAATCGGGATTCTGGACGTGCTGCACCAGGAGGTGCCGCGCGTGCCCGTCATCATGTTCTCCGGCCATGGCACCATCGAAACCGCGGTTGCCGCCATTCAGCGCGGCGCCTATGACTTCATCGAGAAGCCCTTCAACTCAGACCGGCTGCTGCTGCTGGTGAAACGCGCGCTGGAGGCCGCCAAGCTGGAGCGTGAGAACGCCGAGCTGCGCCTGCGCGTGGGCAGCGACAGCAACCTCACCGGCGAGGGCCATGGCATCGCGTCCTTGCGCAATGCGGTGGAAAAAGTGGCCCCCACCGGCTCGCGCGTGCTCATCTCCGGCCCGCCTGGTGCTGGCAAGGAAGTGGTGGCACGGATGATCCACGCCAAATCCCGCCGCGCGGACGGGCCGTTCGTGGTAATGAACTGCGCAATTCTGGCGCCGGAGAAGTTCGAGGCGGAGCTGTTCGGCACCGAGGCAACGGCAGAGGCGCCGCGCAAGCCGGGCGTGCTGGAACGCGCCCATGGCGGCACCCTGCTGCTGGATGAAGTGTCCGAACTGCCGCTGGAGATGCAAAGCAAAATCGCCCGCGTGCTGCAGGACCAAAGCTTCGAGCGCGTGGGCGGCACCACACGGGTGAAGGTGGATATCCGCGTGCTCGCCACCACGGCGAAGGATCTGCAGGCCGAGATCGCGGAAGGCCGTTTCCGGGAAGATTTATATTACCGGCTTTCCGTGGTGCCGCTGCGCGTACCGGCCTTAAAGGAACGGCGCGAGGATATTCCCGCCCTGGCCAGCCAGTTTCTCAGCCACGCGGCGGAAATCTCCGGCCTGCCCGCGCGCAGCCTGGCCTCAGACGCCGTGGCCGCCCTGCAGGCGCATGACTGGCCCGGAAACGTACGCCAGCTGCGCAACGTGATGGACTGGCTGATGATCATGCGCTCCGGCGAGCCGGGCGAGCTGTTCCATGCCGAGCATCTGCCAACCGAGCTTGCCGCCCATGCCCCCCGCGCCCTGGCGATAGACCCGGCGGCAGACGTGATGGCGCTGCCCCTGCGCGAGGCGCGGGATGTGTTCGAGACGCAATATCTCCAGGCGCAGCTGCTGCGCTTTGGCGGCAACATCTCGCGCACGGCGAATTTCGTGGGCATGGAGCGCAGCGCGCTGCACCGCAAGCTGAAGCAGCTTGGTATCGGCGCCGCCGAGGACAAAGTCGCCTGATCTAATTTTTATGGGCGGGAATTGAAATAACCGCGCGCAGGCCGGGGTGGTTGTCGTGCAGATGCAGCGTGCCGTTATGCAGCTGCGCCACGGCCATCACCAGCGCCAGCCCCAGCCCTGAGCCTTCGGTGTTGCGCGCGGCCTCGGCGCGGTAGAAGCGTTCGGTCGCCCGCGCCCTGTCCTGCTCGGCAATGCCGGGCCCACGGTCCGCCACCACAATCTGCACCACCCCATCAGCCACCCTGGCGGAGAAATTGATGACGGTAAGCGATTCCGAAAATTTCAGCGCATTATCGAGCAGATTGACAACCGCCTGCTGAATCAAATTGCGGTCTGCCCATACCGGTAGTGGCTTCGCGATGTCGGTATGCAGCACAATCTGCTTTTCCTCGGCCACGGCGCGGTAAAGCTCATCCATATCCTCCAGCACGGGCGCCAGATCGATGACCGCGAAAGCCGCGCGGCGCGAACCCGCCTCGATCTCCGAAATCCGCAACAACGCCTCGAACACCGAGACAATCCCATCCAGATCCTGCGTCGCCCGGTCAATCGCCGCCTGCATCTCTTCCTTGGTGCTGGCGTGCAGCGCCGCATCCTCCAGCCGACTGCGCGCGCGCGTAACCGGTGTGCGCAGATCATGCGCGATGGCGTTGGAAACCTGCCGCACGCCATCCATCAATCTGGCGATACGGTCCAGCATCTCGTTGATGTTGATGGCCAGTTCATCGAACTCGTCGCCCACACCGCTCACCGGCACGCGGCGGGAAATATCGCCCCGGGCGATGGCGCTGGTGGTGGCGGAAATATCCCGAATGGTGCGCCGGAACAGCGAGCGGATAAGCAACGCGCCCAAAACCCCCAGGGCGATCATCAGGCTCACCGCCCAGATCAGCCCGGCCCGCAGCACGTTGCGCAGCTCCAGCCGGGCGCGCACATCCCGCCCCACCAGCAGTTTCATCCCGCCTGGCACCGGCGCAACCTTTAACAGCGCAACCGAGGCCACGCCCTGGCGCGTCACCGGCAGTTCGTACCAGATATTGTCCTGGGTCAGGCCGCTGGGCCAGCGGTCGAGGTTGCCCGCCAATATCTGGCCGGTGGCGTCCACGAGCAGATAAATCCCATCCGGGTCGGATTCGTTGCTCAACCGGTCATGAATGGCCGCTTCGAGCGATGGCAGGCCGCCAAGCTCCTGATGCTCCAGCAGGGTCTGGGAATCGTTATTAATGGCGTTCTGCACCTGGTGCTGAAGCAGCCCCAGCGTGGAATACCAAAGTGCGACCGCCAGCACGAAGGCGGATATGCCGAACACCGCCGCATAAACCAGGGCAAAACGCACCCCGGCGGAGCGAAACAAGACCGCCCGCCTGCGCCCTGCGGCGGGCACGGACGGGCGGGCGGAAGATGGCCTATGGCTGGCCATTGGCTTGCCGGGCGGCCTTAAGCGTCTTCCGCGCGCAACATGTAGCCGGCATTGCGGACTGTATGCAGCAGCGAGGTCCCGAACGGTTTGTCGATCTTCTGGCGCAACCGCGAAATATGCACATCGATCACGTTGGTTTGCGGGTCAAAATGATAGTCCCACACGCCCTCCAGCAACATGGTGCGGGTAACCACCTGCCCGGCATGGCGCATCAGATACTCCAGCAGCCGGAATTCCCGCGGCTGCAAATCGATCTTCTGTGCTCCGCGGCGCACGGAACGGGAAAGCAGATCCATTTCCAGGTCTCCCACCTGCAGGCGGGTGGCCGGGCCGTCGCTCTTGCCGCGGCGGGTAAGGGCTTCCACCCGCGCCAGCAGCTCCGCGAAGGCAAAGGGCTTGGTGAGGTAATCGTCCCCGCCCGCCTTCAGCCCCTTCACCCGGTCGTCCACCTGGCCAAGGGCGGAGAGAAACAGCACCGGCGTGGCGTTGTCCTGTCCGCGCAATGTCTCCAGCAGGCGCAAACCGTCGATGCCGCCGGGCAGCATACGGTCCAGGATGATGGCATCGAAATTTTCAGAGGCGGCCAGGAACAGGCCGTCACGCCCGTTATCGGCATGTTCCACCGTGTGCCCGGCTTCACGCAGGCCCTTCAGAACAAACCCCGCCACATCCTTGTCGTCCTCAACGACGAGTATCCGCATTTCTACTCCCCTATCTGAACCGGCCGCCGCCCAACAATGACCGGCAAATGGAATATATGTGCATTTTTCCGTACCCCAAGGATCACTTTTTGTCCCGGCGCCATGGAGGCGATCGCGCGGGTGAGACCATCGGCGCCTGAAATTGCCTCTCCGTTGACCGTAACAATCACGTCTGACTGCGACAACCCCGCTCTATCAGCCGGCCCCCCCGGCTCCAGCCCGATAATTTCGGCCCCCGGCGTGCCATCCTCAGGGTCTTCTACAGAAACGCCAAGCCAGCCGCGCGCCACCGCGCCATGGGCGATGAGCTGCGCCACAATCGGCGCCGCGCTGTTGCTGGGAATGGCGAAGCCAATGCCCACCGACCCCCCGGAAGGCGAGACAATTGCTGAGTTTATGCCAATCACACCGCCCTGCATATTAAAGGCGGGGCCGCCGGAATTGCCGGGGTTTATCGGCGCGTCGAGCTGCAGAAAATGGTTGAACGGCCCCTCGCCGATATCCCGCCCCTCGGCGGAAATAATGCCCAGCGTGAAGGAGTTGCCAAGCGCGAACGGGTTGCCCGCGGCCAGCACCCAGTCGCCAATCTGCACCTTGGCGGAGTTGGCCCAATGCGCCGGTTGCAGCGGTCGAGAGGGATGAACCCTGATAATGGCGATATCGGTCAGGTCATCCGCGCCTACTAAATGCGCCATTAATTTTTGGCCATCGTCCAAAGTGACCGTAATTTGCGCCGCGCCGGCAATCACATGGTCGTTGGTTACAATCAGCCCGCTGGGGGTGATAACAAAGCCCGAACCCGCGGCTTCAGTTAAGGGCGGGGTGGCCTTGCCGCCGCGCAGGGGGGCGGGCGTGGCGCCCTGGCCGCCAGAAGCCTCCGTGACCGTGATGCCAACCACACTGGGGGCAACCATTTTCACCAGAGGGGCGAGCGACTGCGGCGCCCCCTGAAACAGGCTGAATTGCGCAAGCGCCACGGCCGGGAAAGCCCATAATAAACCCAGCGCCAGAACCAGCCACCGCATGCCTTGCTCCCAACCTCTTCAGCACGGCGAACGTCTTCGCCCCACCCCTTCTGCCATGAGGCTGGCGTGCACGCCACTCTGGCGGCTGGTTGCGCTTAACCTGCAATTATAGTCCAATGCAGCTTATGTGGCATTGAAAATCCCGCGCCGCCTTACGACGTGCCCCTGGCAGACAGGAGGATGACAACATGAGCCCAAAACGCAGCGATCCACCTTCCATCGATCTTGATTACCTGAGGAGCGAGTTCGAAAAATTTCGCGCCGGGCTGGGCGATGGCGCCACAAAATTGGGCGACAACGCGCACGCCGCGCTGGAGCAGATCACCGACTATCTGAATGGGGGCAGTCTGTCCTCCCGCATGGCCTCGGTGGAGGAAGAGCTGGAGGTTTTGGCCGCACGGCTGAAAGGCACCGGCAAGGATGCCATGACCAAGCTTGAAACCGAAGTCAGCGCCCGCCCGCTGGCGTCGCTGGCGGTTGCCTTTGGCGCGGGTGTGCTGGCCGCCAGCCTTCTGCGCCGCGGCTGAAGCGGCATGAGCCTTGCCCGCCGCGCCCGGTTTTTGGGTAAATCAGCGGCTTTATGGACCGCTATGGCTGTGGCGGTGTTATGCATGGCGCTGGGCGCGCTGGGGCTGCTTATTGCCGCACTCATCGTCTGGCTGAGCCATTGTCTAGGCCAGGCCGCGGCCCTTGCCATTGCCGGGGCGGCGCTGCTGGGCATTGCGGCCCTGACCCTGGGGGCTGGCACAATGGCGCTTCACCGCCGGCGCGCGCGCCAGCCCGGCCTCACGGCGGATGCCGCTGATCTGCTCGGCTTTGGGCTACGGATGGTGGCTTTGCTGGTGCGGCGCGCCCCCGGCAAGGCGCTGCTGGCCGCGGTCATCGCCGGGGCGGTGGCCGAATATCTCTCGTCCGGTCAACAAAGAGACTGACCATCCCCCCTCCCGGCAAGGGAGGGGGGTGCGCGCGGTTATTTGGCGTTGTTGGCGGCCGCCTGAAGATCCGCCGCGTGGGCCAGGATGCGGTCTTCCAGGCCGGACGCGATGGAAGGATCAGCCGGGGTGTCCACCCATTGGTTGCCTTCCTGGTCCTGCTCGAACACGCTCACCTGGATGGCGTCGGCCGTGAGCGTCTTGCTGAGGATATAGGCATTGACCTTGAAGCGCGTGCCAGGGGCAGACGGCGGGCTGTACCAATCGGTGATGATCACGCCGCCGAACGGGTCCGCCGAGACCAGCGGCATGAAGGACAGCGTATCCAGCGTCGAGCGCCAGAGATAGGCATTCACCTGAATATTGGTATTGGCGCCGGCATTGCCGCTGCCCCCCCCGCCCAGGGTGAACAGGCTGCCTGAGCCGGCCGGAGCGGCGCCAAGGCCGCCTTCCTCATAATTATTCACTTGCGGGGTGGAGGTTTTGATGCCGCCGCAGGCGCTGAGCGACAGCAAGCTGACGGCCAAACCAGCGGGGACGGCGATACGTTGAATGATCCTCAAATCTGCTCTCCAAGCCCGAAACTGCTTGCTGTTTAGCCTTCAACCCCTGTCACGCCAAGGGCTGGATGGGCACAGACAAGCCCCTTATCAAAAAACCAGAAAGGGTGGCGGTTGCCCGCCACCCTTTCCTTAACAATCCGGCTGAACCGTTCAGGCGGTTACCACTTGAGCGTGGTGCCCACCGCGATAACCTGCTCATGCACGTTGGAGCGCGCACCCGAGACGTTGGTTGGCTGGTGCTGCTGGCCATACAGATACTGGATGAAGAAGCCGATCGGCTTGGCCAGCTGATAATTGGCGCCAACCGCCACGCCGTTTTCATTCAGCGTGCGGGCCGTGCCGGTCTTGCCCGGAACATAAGCGCCGGAGGATTGCTGGTTGAAGTACGAAGCGCCCAGCGTGTAAGGACCCATGTTGTAGGACGCGCCGACGATGTAACCCAGGGCGTTACGCGCACCCTTCGGCTTGAAATAATAACCATCTTCCAGCTGGCCACCTTTAATGTTGGCGCCAACCGTCAAGCCCGCATAGGTCGTCTGCGCGCCAGCTTCAAACACGTTCAACTCGTCATAGCCATACGGGGCACCGGCGCCATAGGAGCCATTGGTGCTGCTCAGCGGCGCGCCGTGCAGGAAGCCGATGGAGACCTTATTGGCGAAGGCGTCAACCACGTTGCTATAGGAAACCGACGCATCCAGCGTGTTCCGGCGGCGGCCGTTGCTGCCACCGGCAATCGAGGTTGCGGCGGAACCCAGGGCACTGCCGGTGCTGTCCTGGCCTTCCTTGAGGCCGTTGGAGCTCGGCTCGAACCCGATGATACCGGAGAGCTCACCGCCCAGCACGCCAACCGCCGGGGTCTCATACACGATCTTGCTGGTCGTATAGAGATGGCTGGAGTCAGCATAGACAAACTGGCCCGGGATGCTTGGCAGCATGATGTAGGGGCCACCATCGGCGTTAAACTGCGCGCCGTCTCCAAAATTCTCGATCACGCCAACCTGGGACAGGGTGAAGGCGGAGTCCGTGTCGCCAAAGCGGACAAAGCCGTAATTAGGCGTGCCGATGTAGCCGTAGCCGCGGCGGATATAGAGCGAGCCGACACCGTTGGTGCCGGTGTCACTCGGGTTCGCCCGCACGCCCGCATTGGAGGTGGTGGTGCGCAGCTCGAACTGCACGCCGTACCAGATGCCATTCAGCGTCTGCGCGTCAAAACCGGGCAGCAGGCGGAAATCACCGAAGGTGGAAACGCTGTTCAGCTTATAGCCCTGCGCGTCGCTGCCCATGTTGGTGGCGCCGTACGCGCCAAAACCAAACTGGAAATAGCCGTTCAGGTGAACAACAACGCTCCCCGGCGCGGCAACGGGCTGGGCCGGCTGGGCAAAAGCCGCGCCCGCGGCAAGCAGGGTGGCCGCGGAGGCCAGAAGCAGTTTGCGCATAATCATCTCCTTTTCGCCGGAACCGGCGTTTATAAAGCCCGTGGAGGCCCCCAATTTTGCGGTGGCACCATTGGCCCCCCCGCAGTTTCGCGGATGCTTAAATATCCATCGCGGAAGGGAAGCAATTGCTGAATTTCCGGTTCACCCGTTATTCAGACGGCTGTGGCCGAGAGGTCACATCTATATGTCATTTGTGTTAAATTAATAATTATCTAATCCCTGAATTTATCTGGATATATTTCAAATATATGACACTTTATGTTTAATTTCTATACATGTTTTGTAGTTATATAATCGCTCTGAATCGAACCGCGCCCCGGCAATAAATCCGCGGCCATTGCCTTCTAAAGAAACGCCTCAATCGCCCCTACGCCCGCGCACCAGCCCGGCAGGGCGCGCACGCGCTGGCCGGTAATTCCTCCCAGGCCGCAGGGTTTTACCCGCCCGGCCTGGCGCGCCAGTTTCAGCCACTCCAGCGCCCCAAGCCCCGGTGCCCCAGGGTGCGTGGCCGTTGGAAAAATCGGGGAGATGAAAACCAGCTCCACGCCCGCCCGGCGCGCGCTGGCAAGCTGCGCGGCATTATGCGCCGAGGCACTGCGCATGCCTCGCCCCCCCCTGCCCGCCGCCACACCGCCGCGTAAGTGCAGCCCCGCCCCCAGCGCTGCCGCCAGCCTGGCATCCCCGGCGATCAGCAGCCGCAGCCGCCGTGCGCGGCAAATCCGCGCCGCCTGCCTGGCCAGGGCCGCGCGGTCGGGGTGGGAATCATGGCGGAACACCACCCCGCACAGTCCTACTGGCAACCGGTTGATGATGGGCAGCGGGTCTGGCGCGCGGCGCTCATCGGTAAAAAACCAGAGCGGCGGGAGGCCGGCGCGGCGGCGCTTTACCACCCGCCCCCAGGCGATTAACCGTGAATCCATGCCAGACCTTAGCCCGATTGCCCGGAATCTCGAAACCATCCGCGCCCGCATTGCAGAGGCCGCCCACGCCGCCGGGCGCGACCCTGCGGGCATCACCCTCATTGCCGTCAGCAAAACCCATCCGCAGCCAGCGGTGCTGGCAGCAATGGCCGCGGGCGTTCGCGTGTTTGGCGAGAACCGGGTGCAGGAGGCAGCAGAGAAATTCCCCATCGCGGGAGCGCGGCTGCGCATTATCGGCGGCCTGCAGACCAACAAGGCCGAGCAGGCGGTGCGGTTGGCCGACGCGATCGACAGCCTGGACCGCCCGCGCCTGGCCGACGCCATCGCCAGGGCAGCCGAGGCGGCGGGCCGGCTGCCAGAGCTGCTGGTGCAGGTGAATATCGGCGACGAACCACAGAAATCCGGCGTCTCCACGGCGGAGGCGGACAGCTTCATCCGCGCCATGCGGGCACGGTTTGGAGAGGCGCTGAAAGGGCTGATGTGCATTCCCCCGGCGGCAAAAGACCCGGCACCGCATTTTCGCAGGCTCGCGGCCATGGCGGATGCACACGGCCTGCCCGTGCGCTCCATGGGCATGTCGGGCGATTACGCGGCGGCCATCGCCGCCGGGGCCACCCATCTGCGAATCGGCAGCGCGATCTTCGGCCAGCGCGGCGAAAATGCCTCTTTGCACAATATTTAATGTTTCAAATTAACCAAACCGGGCCGATTTCAGGCCATTGTGCCCTGTGCGGCGGCGCAGTTTCGCTGTATCTGCAAGCCTGTCGTTCTCTCGCCCTTCGGAGTTCAGGTTCCCGGTGATCAGATTATCGGTCCCGTTACGCCAGGCCTTATCGCGCCTGACCTTGCCCGTGATGCTGGTGTTTTCGCTCGGCTGCATTCTGATCGGCCGGGCCGACCAGAATCTGTCGGACCATCTGAGCACCGCGCTCGATGATATTCTTGCGCCCGCGTACATGCTTGTCTCCGGCCCCATCCAGGCCGCAGAGCACGGCACCGGCGAAATCGGGCATCTTTTCTCCTTAAGCGAGGAAAACGCGCAGCTCCGCGCGCAAAATGCCGAGCTGCTGCAATGGCAGGAGGTGGCGATGGCCCTGGCGGCGCAGAACGACGCGCTGAAAGCCTCGCTGCATTTCATGCCCACGCCCACGCCGGAGTTTTCAACTGGTGAGGTGGTGGCGGATCTCGGCGGCGTTTACGCGCGCTCGGTGCTGGTGCTGGTTCCACCCTCGGGCGTCAATCCGCAAAGCCTGCTGGGGGCCATCGCGCTGGATGGCCGGGGCCTCGCCGGCCGGGTTGTGGATGCTGGCAGCCGCTCGGTGCGGGTTCTGCTGATCACGGATATCAACAGCCGCATCCCGGTTGCCATCGGCACCAGCGGCGCACCGGCGCTCATGGCGGGTAATAACGGGCCAGACCCGCTGTTGCTGTATTGGTCGCCCAGCCAGCCGCCCGCGGAAGGCGCCATGGTGCTCACCAGCGCCGAGGGTGGGGCCTTCCCGCCTGGCCTGCCGGTGGGCGTGGTGCATTACAACCAGGACAACCAGCCGGAGGTGCTGCCGCTGGCCGACCTCGACGGCCTGCGCCTGCTGCGCCTGTTCAGCTACACGAACAAGCTGCCCGCCTTAACGCCCATTCCGCGCAGCGCGCCAACCGTGGCGGCCAAGACGCTCTCACGAAAGCACTGACGCTTGGCCCGTGGCACCACCCTGCGCCGGCACGCCCACCGGTGGCGCCAGCTTGATGCCGCGGCGCGTTGGATTTTTCCCTGCGCGACCCTGATCTTCGGCCTGTTCATCATTGGCATGCCCTTTGGCCTTCCCGGCCAGGCGGCGCTCCGGCCGGTCTATGCCATGGCCTGCGTGTATTTCTGGTCGCTCTACCGGCCCGGCTCCATGCCCGCGCCGCTTGTGGCCCTGTGCGGACTGCTGCTGGACCTGCTGGGCCTGTCTCCCTTCGGGGTATGGGCGCTGCTGCTGCTTCTTTTGCAATGGGTTACGCTGCTGCTGCGCCGCAAGCTGGTGCCGGCGCGGTTTCTGCTGGTGTGGGCGGCGTTCACGGTTTTGGCGGCGGCGGTTGCCGCGCTGGCCTGGGCGGCGGATTCAGCGCTTGAGGAAATCTGGCTGCCCACCACGCCGCTGGCGTTCGAAGGGCTACTCGCGGCCGGGCTATACCCCGGCCTGGCGGCGCTGTTCATCAAGGCGCACCGCGGCCCGGCGGCGGTTGAGCAGGCATGAAGCGTGACGCCAAAAACCGCACCTCCTTCTCGCGCCGCGCCTTGCTCATCGGCGCGGGCCAGGCGGCGGTGTTCGCCGCCATCACCACGCGGCTTTACCACCTGCAAATTTCCGAGCACAGCAAATACGCCCTGAAGGCCCAGCAGAACTCCATCTCCGAGCGGCTGGTGGCCCCCCGGCGCGGCATTATGACAGACCGCTTCGGCGCTATTGTGGCGGGCAATCAGCAGCACTGGAACGCCCTGTTCGTGAAGGACATGGCGCCGGAGCCAGACGTGGTGCTGGAGAATTTTTACCGCCTGGTGCCGCTGTCAGACAGCGAGAAAGCCCGTATCCAGCAGGACCTCGCAGCGCACCCGGGCTATATTCCGGTGATGCTGAAAGACTGGCTGGACTGGCCGGACATGGCGGCGATTGAGGTGAACACACCTAATCTGCCGGGCGTGATCGTGCAGGCGGGCTCCAGCCGCACCTATCCGCTCGGGCCTGTCGCGGCGCACGCGGTCGGCTATGTCGGCCGGCCAAACCAGCAGGAGGCTCAGCAAAACCCCGTGCTGGCGCTGCCCGGAATGCGCGTGGGCCGCACCGGCGCCGAGGATGCCAACGACCTCGCCTTGCGCGGCTCCCCTGGCTTTGTACAAACCGAAACCAATGTGCGCGGCGAGGTGATGCGCGTGGTGGCGCAAGACGACGGCACACCGGGCGATACCGTGGCGCTGGCGCTGGATACCGGGCTGCAGCAGCTTGCCGTGCAAAGCCTGGGCGACCAGACCGGCGCGGTGGTGATGCTGGACACGGCAACCGGCGAGATTCTCGCCATGGCCAGCACCCCCTCCTTCGACCCCACATTGTTCGACAGAGGCGTGCCCACCGACATCTGGAATGGCTGGATGAACGATCCCCGGCACCCGCTGCTCAACAAGGCCGCCGCCGGGCTGTTCGCGCCAGGCTCCACCTTCAAGCCCAGCGTGGCGCTGGCGGCGCTGAAATGCGGCGCGCTCACGCCGGAGTCCACCCACACCTGCCCCGGCTTCCTCAAGCTTGGTGACCATATTTTCTGGTGCGACAACCACGACGCCCACGGCACCATCAATGTCATGGACGCGCTGAAGGTCAGCTGCGACGTGTTTTTTTATAAAACCGCTCTGGATACCGGCATCGACCGCATCGCCGCGATGGCATCGATCATGGGCCAGGGGGTGGATCTGGGGTCGGACGTGCCGCATGTGCAAACCGGGCTGGTGCCAACACATGCATGGGCCAAGCAGCACGGCATCAATTGGATGGAAGGCAACACGGTGGTGCAGGGCATCGGCCAGGGTTACACCCAGCTTACCCCGCTCGCCCAGGCCACCATGATCGCCCGGCTCGCCTCTGGCCTGTCCGTCACGCCGCACCTGGCCCGGCGCGTTGGCGGCGCACTCACGCCTGAATCGCAGCCCGGCGCGGCCCCGACCCTGGATGTGGACGACCGGCACCTCGCGGTTGTCCGCGAGGGGTTGTTCAAGGTGGTGAACGACCCGGCCGGCACCGGCTATGGCGCGCGCCTCACCATTCCTGGCGTGCAGATGGCCGGCAAAACCGGTACCGCCCAGGTTCACGACAACACTGCAGCCGAAAAAGCTAAAAATTTTAATGATATGACCATGACCTGGGCGCAGCGCCCCAATGCCTGGTTTGTGGCCTATGCACCGGCTGATGCCCCCCGCTACGCCGTTGCCGTGATGGTGGAGCACGGCAATTTCGGCGCCCAGACCGCCGCCCCCATCGCGCATGATTTGATGACCTACGCCCTGCTGAACGACCCGGCCGGGCGGGACCAGCCTCTGGCCAACCCGCCCCCCATGCCGCCTTTAACCGTGCCGCAAGAGGGCAACGCATGATCGAACACGGCAGCCTTGCTTTGCGCCGCCCATTCCGGGAGCGTTCCTTCGGGCTCGCGCGCAAGCTCATGCGGGTGAACTGGCTGTTCGTGCTCTGCGTCTGCCTGCTGGCGGGGGTGGGGTATGCGGCACTTTATTCTGCTGCCGGCGGCTCGCCCCAGCCTTATGCGCAAAGCCAGCTCATCCGGTTTTGCGGCGCGCTGGTGCTCATGCTCGGCATCGCCATGGTGGATATCCGCTTCATCGCCAAACTCTCTTGGCCCGCCTGGGTTTTTGGCATCCTGCTGCTCGTCGCGGTGATGAAGTTCGGCCATGTCGGCTTGGGGGCCAAACGCTGGATGACCGTGGGTGGCGTGGAAATCCAACCATCGGAGCTGATGAAGCTGTTCCTGGCCATGGCGCTCGGCCATTATTTCAAGCGCGCCACGCCAGAGCAAACCGGTAATCTGTTGTTCGTGCTGCCCGCCATTCTCGCCACACTGGTGCCGATGGGGCTGATTCTGAAGGAACCCAACCTCGGCACCGCCATTATCACCGGCAGCATCGGCGCCACGGTTATGCTGGGGGCCGGGGTGCGCTGGTGGTGGTTCGCGCTGCTGGTGGTGGTCATCGCCATCTGCGCGCCGATTATTTATCACCATCTGCACGCCTACCAGAAGGCCCGCATCGACATCTTCCTCAACCCCGGCTCAGACCCGCTGGGGGCGGGCTATAACATCATCCAGAGCAAGATCGCGCTTGGCTCCGGCGGGTTTTTCGGCCAGGGCTTCCTGCACGGCACCCAGAATCAGCTCAACTTCCTGCCCGAGAAACAAACGGATTTCGTCTTCACCATCATCGCGGAGGAGTTCGGCTTCCTCGGCTCCGTCACGGTTTTGGGGCTGCTGATGCTGATCGTGACCCTGGCCTATTACACTGCCCTTTCTTGCAGCCATGTGTATGGGCGGCTGGTGGCGCTCGGCATCGCCACCAATTTCTTCCTGTATTGCTTCGTCAATCTCTCGATGGTGATGGGGCTTATTCCCGTGGGCGGGGTGCCCTTGCCGCTCATCTCCTATGGCGGCTCAGCGCTCACCGCGGTGATGCTGGGGTTTGGCGTGCTGATGTCCATTCATGTGCACCGGGATGTGGAATTTCCCGATACCGAGGATTTCTGATTGGCCATCCTGGTGTTTGATTCCGGCATTGGCGGGCTTGGCGTTGTAACGGCGCTGAACGGCCTGGCGCCCGGCCTGGCGCTCACCTACCTGGCGGATAACGGCTTCTTCCCTTACGGCGAAAAACCAGACGATATCCTGCTGCCGCATATTCTGCGCGTCATCGGCCAGGCGATAGAGCGGGAAAAACCAGAAGCGGTGGTGATTGCCTGCAACACCGCCAGCACCATCGCGCTGGGGGCATTGCGGGCGGCTTATCCCCTGCCGTTCATCGGCTGCGTGCCACCCATAAAGCCCGCCGCCGCCGCCAGCCGCAGCCGCAGCATCGGCGTGCTGGCCACCAAAGCCACCGTCCGCCGGCCTTATCTCAACGGGCTGGTGGAAAAATTCGCACCGGACTGCACAGTGCTCACCCTCGGCACGCCGGATCTGGCGGAGTTGGCGGAGCAGAAATTCCGCGGCGCGGCGGTCGATGTCTCCGCCGCGGTCGCCCCACTCTTCACCCAGCCCGGCGGCGAGCAGATCGACGCCGTGGCGCTGGGCTGCACCCATTACAGCTTTCTGCTGGAGGAATTTCTCGCCCTGCGCCCGGATATTTCCTGGCACGACCCCGCCATGCCCGTGGCAAAACAGACGCTGAAAATCATCGAGCCGCTCGGCCTTTCGCCAGCCCCGCGCACCGCCCGTTTCACCGGCGCGGCCATTGCCCCCGCGTTGCTGTCCCCCTTTGGGCTGCAACCTGCCGTCAACCCAGCCTGATCCTGTAGAAGAGCGTATCCACCGCCATGCGCGGATACTCCGCCGGCAAATCGCCAGACGCCACTTTTGCAAATCCGTTCTTCTCGTAAAACCGGCACGCAGCGCGCAGAATCTCCACGGTGCCGAGCACAATCTCATCCGTTCCGGTGGCGCGCGCATGGGCCAGCAATGTTTCCAGCAGCGCCTGCGCCACGCCAAATTGCTTGCCACGCCACGGGGCGGCCACGAACATTTTGCGCAAGCCTCCACCATTGGCACCGAAGGCTTTCAGCCCGATGCTGCCAATCACCCGCCCCTCTGCGTGCGCCACCCAGAAACCGCCCCGCCCGGTTTGATAAAA